>NZ_JBSFKI010000012.1:0-242621 GCF_053598475.1 Kitasatospora sp. NPDC001119 | reverse complement strand
GCGTTGACTTTTGGCACGCTGTTGAGTTCTCAAGGAACGGACGCTTCCTTCGGACCGCCTTCCAGCGGACCCTCCGGGCTTCGTTCTTTCGTGTTACCAGCTTATCAGACGTTTTCCGCTCCGTTTTCCGGAGTTTCGTTCATCCGATTTCCCGAACTGGCCGGGTCCGCTTTTCGCGACGTCCACCACATTACCGCATTCCGAGTGTCACTCGAAATTCACACTCACCCGTAGACGGCAATGCCGACGAACCCATTTTCATGGGAATCAGAGTGGGAGTGGGTCTTGCTGAGTGGGGTGGCCGCTCCAGCGACTCGTTCAACACTAGGCCACCTGGACGACATCGTCAAACGTCGAGGGCCGGATCTGTCCAGATCCGGCCCTCGGGGCTCGAAGCCGCAGCTCAGAGCAGGTGTGCTTTCAGCCAAGCCTCAACCGGCAGCCTCCACCGGCCCGGCCGTCGACCGGCGGTCAGCCGGCGGCGACCAGCTCCGCCGCCGCCAGGTTCCGCTTGCCGCGCCGCAGCACCAGCCAGCGGCCGTGCAGCAGGTCGGCCTCGGTCGGCACCGCCTCCTCGTCCGTCACCTTGACGTTGTTGAGGTAGGCACCGCCCTCCTTGATCGTCCGGCGGGCGGCCGAACGGCTGGGCGACAGCCCGACGGCGACCAGCAGGTCGACCACCGTCTGCAGCTCGGACACCTCGGCCTTCGGGACCTCGGCCAGGGCGGCGGCCAGGGTGGGGGCCTCCAGGTCGGCGAGGTCGCCCTGGCCGAACAGCGCCTTGGACGCGGCGACCGCGCGCTCGTACTGCTCCGCGCCGTGCACCAGCGTGGTGAGCTCCTCGGCGAGGGCACGCTGGGCGAGGCGGGCGGCCGGGCGCTCGGTGGTCTCGCGCTCCAGCTCCTCGACCTCCTCCTTCGAGCGGAAGCTGAAGATCCGCAGGAAGGTGGGGACGTCCCGGTCGTCCGCGTTCAGCCAGAACTGGTAGAAGGCGTACGGGGTGGTCAGCTCGGGGTCGAGCCAGACCGTGCCGGACTCGGTCTTGCCGAACTTGGTGCCGTCGGCCTTGACGATCAGCGGCGTGGCCAGCGCGTGGACGGACTTGCCGTCGGCCTTGCGGATCAGGTCCGTGCCGGCGGTCAGGTTGCCCCACTGGTCGCTGCCGCCGGTCTGCAGGGCGCAGCCGTAGCGGCGGTTCAGCTCCAGGTAGTCCATGCCCTGGAGGATCTGGTAGCTGAACTCGGTGTAGCTGATGCCCGCGTCGGAGTTGAGCCGTCGGGCGACGGCCTCCTTGGCGATCATGTTGTTGACCCGGAAGTACTTGCCCACGTCACGCAGCAGGCTGATCGCCGACATCCCGGACGTCCAGTCCAGGTTGTTGACCATGCGCGCCGCGTACGGGCCCTCGAAGTCGAGGAAGCGCGAGATCTGGCCGCGCAGGCGCTCGACCCAGCCGGCCACCGTCTCGGGGTCGTTGAGCACGCGCTCGGCGGTGGGCTTCGGGTCGCCGATCAGGCCCGTGGCGCCGCCGACCAGCCCGAGCGGGAGGTTCCCCGCCTGCTGGATGCGGCGCATGGTGAGGATCTGCACCAGGTTGCCGAGGTGCAGGCTGGGGGCCGTCGGGTCGAAGCCGCAATAGAACGTGACCGGGCCGTCCGCGAACGCCTTGCGCAGTGCGTCCTCGTCAGTGGAAAGGGCGATCAGCCCGCGCCACTGCAGCTCGTCGACGATGTCCGTCACGGTCACGCTTCTCCTTCGATCGGGCGTCCGACCAGTGCTGGCCCGGTTCGGTCGGGCTCCGGGTCGGTACGACTCCAGCCTGATAGAGCCTACGCGGTTCCGGCCAGCGAGTTTCCCCGAGGCACCCCTCCCGGTCGGCCGGTCCGCCGTCCCGGGCCCCTCCCCGATACCGGAAATTCCGTTGTTCGACGGCTACGGGCCCATTCAGAGTGGTTCCACCGCCGTGCGGCGGCAGTGACGTGTGTGGAGACGGTCGTGCCGCCGTGGCACGCCCGCGGGAAGGGTGTGCCGAGTGCGCAACACGCTGGTTCTGAACGCGAGCTACGAGCCCCTGACGACGGTGTCGCTCCAGCGCGCCGTCGTCCTGGTGCTCCAGGACAAGGCCGTGGTGGAGCAGGCGCATCCGCTGCGCTCGATCAGGGGGACGGGCATTGCCGTCCCGGTGCCGCGGGTGATCAGACTGCAACGGTACGTACGGGTGCCGTTCCGACAACAGGCTCCGTGGTCGCGGCGCGGCGTCCTGGCGCGGGACCGGCACCTGTGCGCGTACTGCGGCCGGCGGGCCACCACGGTGGACCACCTCCAGCCCAGGTCGCGCGGTGGTGCCGACAGCTGGATGAACACCGTGGCCGCGTGCGCGGAGGACAACCAGCACAAGGCGGACCGCACGCCGGAGCAGGCCGGGATGAAGCTGCTGCGCCGCCCGTTCGAGCCGACGCCGCAGGCCAGCCTGATGCTGGCGCTCGGTCTGCGCGGCTCGGAGGTCCGGGACCTCGCCGACTGGCTGCCGGCCGTACCGGGCCGGCCCGTCTCCGCGGCGTAAGGCGGCGTAAGGCGGCGCGAGGAGGCGCAAGGAGGCCGGAAACCCGGGCGGAGGGCCTCAGTCCTTCGCCCGGTACCCCGCCGCCGTGCCGTAGTTCGTCGAGTGCTCGGGCACCACGACCACCTGCCCGCCGCCGATGAGCACCCGTCCGGAGATCAGCAGCGAGCCGGTGCCGGCCGGGAAGTTGCCCCCGGTCGCCTCCCGGCCGCCCGCCAGCGGGAACCGGCTGAGGCGGGCGGGCTGGTCGCGGCGTTCGTCGGCGGCGAGCACCAGCGACCCGCCGTCGATGCCGACCGCCCGGACGGCGCCCTTGGCGGCGGTCGGCGTCTTCCAGCGCTGCTTGCCGGTGTCCAGGTCGTAGCCGACCGCGGCCACCGGCCCGCCGCCGTTCGGCGGGGCCAGGGTGGTGACCATCGTGCGGCCCTCGAAGTACACCTCGGGAGTGGCCGAAAACGTACCGTGGGCGACGTCCAGCCGGCCGCCGTCGACGGCCACCGGGATCTCGGCGGCCGGGTCGCCACCCGCGCCCCAGGCGAACACCCGGTCGTCCTCGGGCTTCCCGCCGGTGGTGAGGACCACGGACGGCTCGGCCGACAGCACGGTCACCGTCTTCGGCTGGTTGTTCAGGCCCCGCCACCAGCCGACCTTGCCGTCCGCGGTGTTCAGCGCGACGGCCTGGTCGGCGGGGGTCGAGTCGGCGCAGGAGGAGGCGACGAGCACGGTCTTGCCGCTGACGCCGCCGGACAGGGTGCAGAACTTGCCCTGCCCGGTGTACTGCCAGACGTCCTTCCCGTCGGCGGACTCCCAGGCCAGCACCCGGTCGTCGCCGACGGCGATCACCTTGTCCTCGGTGACGCCGACCCGGGCCGAGTAGGCGCCCTTGGCGTCCGAGAGGCTCTTGGTCCAGACGGTCTTGCCGGTCTTGGTGTCCACGGCGGCCACCAGCGTGCAGGGGCTCTTCGGATCGGCCTGCGGACGGAACAGGGCCGCGCCCAGGCCCGCCGGGTTCACCCCCGCCGACAGCCCGCACGGGACGGCCCCGGCGGCCGGCGGCTCCACCGACCAGGTCGCCTTGCCGCCCGCCCGGTCGTACGCGTGCACCCCGGAGCCGTCGGCCCGGACCACCGCGTCGGCCAGCAGCCAGCCGCCGATCAGCGTGTCGTCGCCCCCGGACGGACCGGCCGCGGCCGGCTGCGCGGCCCACACCCGGTCGTGCGCCACCGCGAAGCCCGGCTCGCCGCCGCTGCTCGCCGCCGCGCTGCCGCCGCCCTCGGCGCCGACCGTCAGCCCGGCCGCCACCAGCACTCCCAGCGCGGCCACCCCGGCGCCGGTCCGCACCAGCAGGGCCTTGCGGCTGGGCATGTGCTCCCCGGTCAGCACCGCGTCGGCGGCCTTCCGGGCCTTGGCGGAGAGCGAGGAGCCAGAGCCCTCACCCGCGCCGGAACCGCCGCCGCCCCCTCGACGGGCCGCGGCCCTCGACCGCGGGGCCGGCTCGGCCTGCGGCTCGGGGACCCGCACCGGAGTGGTCGCCGCGGGCTCCTCGGGGACGGGCGCCGGCCCGGCCTCCTCGATGTGCACGTAGCCGTCCGCCGAGTACTCCGCCCCCGCCGGGACGTACAGCCCCTCGTCGGCGGGCTGCTGCGGGGCGGCGTACGGCGCGTAGGGCTGGTGCGGCTGCGCGTGGTCCGGGTACTGCGGGTACGGCTGGGACTGCTCCTGGCCGCCGTACGGGCCCTGGACGTAACCGCCCTGGACGTAGCCGCCCTCGACGTAGCCGGTCGGGCCGACACCGCTCTGCTCGTAACCGGCCTGGTCGTACCCGCTCCGGCCGTAGCCGGCCTGGTCGTACCCGCTCTGGTCGTAGCCGGTGGGCCCGTAACCGCCCTGGCCGGACTGCGGCTGCTGCTGCCCGTACTCGGCCGAGCCGTAGCCCTGCTGCTGCGGCCACTGCGACGGCTGCTGAGCTGTCTGCTGCTGCTCGGCGTACCCGCCGTACCCGCCGGTCTGCCAGTCCGGGTGGCCCTGGGGCGGCCACGGCTGCCGGTCGTGGGCGTCTCCGAAGGGCTCCTGCGCCATCCGTTCCGTCCCTCCCGAGCCCCGCCCGCCTGCCGATGCGGCAGTCAGCATCTCACGCCCGCCCGGGGGCGCGGCCCGGGCCCTCGCCCGTACCGTCCCGGGCCGGCCGGTCCTGCGGCGGCGTCAGGAGGCCGACTCGGCGCGCAGGGCCTCGTCGATCCGGGCGGCGAGGGTGAAGTCCAGACCGGTGAGGCCGCCGGCGCTGTGGGTGGACAGGACGAAGCGCAGGGTGCGCCAGCGGATGTCGATGTCGGGGTGGTGGTCGAGCGCCTCGGCCTGCTCGGCGACGGCGACGACCACCCGGACCGCCGCCGGGAAGTCCGGGGCGTCGGCGGTACGGGCGATGCTGTCGCCCTCCCGCGTCCACCGGGGCAGCGCCGCCAGGGCCGCCGTGATCTCGTCCTCGTTCAGCCGTGCCCTGCTGCTCATCGCCGCGCTCCTGCTGGATGGTCGGTCCGGGGTGCCGGATTTTCGGTACGTCCGCAGTTCCGGGACGTCCGGGGTTCCGGTGTCAGGCGGCCTTCCGGCGCGGACGGGTCACCAGCTCGCCGCCGCAGTTGGGGCAGCCGCCGGCCATGGCCTCGGTGCAGTCCGGGCAGAAGGTGCACTCGTAGGAACATATCGAGGCGCCGCCGTCCGCGGTCAGCGACACCGCGCAGCGCTCGCAGCTCTCACGCATCTCCAGGGCCATGGCGTACTCCTCCGACGTTCCGATGTTCCGACGTTCCGATGCTCCGACACCCTGCCGGGCCCGACGGCCTGACGGCCATTCAGCTCAACAGCAGCTTGGCGACGGCCACGAGGCCGACCACCACGATGACCCCGCGCAGCGCCGTCGGCGGGAGGCGGCGGCCGACCTTGGCGCCGACCAACCCGCCGACCAGCGAGCCCGCCGCGATCAGCCCGGCGGCGGCCCAGTTCACCGTCGAGGTGAAGAGGAAGAAGAGCGCGGCGACGGCGTTGACGATCATCGCCAGGGCGTTCTTCACCGCGTTGATCCGCTGGAGGTCCTCCTGGAGCAGCATGCCCATCAGGGCCATCAGCAGCACGCCCTGCGCGGCGCCGAAGTAGCCGCCGTAGATGCCGGTCAGGAACACCCCGACCAGCAGCACCGGGCTGCCGTCCGGATCGCCGCCGGGGCGGCGGCGGGCGGCGACGGCCTTGGCCACCCGGGGCTGGATCACCACCAGGACGAGCGCGAGCAGGATCAGCACCGGGACGATCGCGTCGAAGGCCCCGCTCGGCAGCCTGGTCAGCAGCAGCGCGCCGACCAGCCCGCCGAGCAGCGAGGCGGTGCCCAGGCGCAGCACCCGGCGGCCCTGGTCGGCCAGTTCGCGGCGGTACCCGATCACGCCGCTGAGCGAGCCGGGGACCAGGCCGAAGGTGTTGGAGACGTTGGCGGTGACCGGCGGGAGGCCCACGGCGAGCAGGACCGGGAAGGTGATCAGGGTGCCGGAGCCGACGATGACGTTGATCATCCCGGCGCCGACGCCGGCCACCAGGACGGCGATCGACTCCCAGAGCGTCATGGGTCACCTCTCCTCTCGGTCCTGTCCGAGGGGATCATGCCGGACGGCCCCGCGGCTCTACCAGACCCGCCCACGATTCGGGACGCACCTCACAACGTGCGCGCGCTCCACCGCCGCCGCACAAGGCCGAGGGCCCGCCGCCTCTCGGCAGCGGGCCCTCGACGGAACTCGGTCCGACCGGCCACTCCGGCTCGGTCACTCCGATCCGGTCATTCCGGGTCGATCACTCCGGGTCGATCTTCGGGTACTCCCGGGCCGGGTCCACCCGGGGACGGGCAGCGCCCTTCTCGGTGTCCACCGGCCGCGGGCCGGAGGCCGGGTCCAGCGGCACCTGGGTGGCCGCCGGGGCCGCCTGCGGAACGGTGGGCGCCGCGACCGCGCCGCCGTTCATCCCCCCGGTCAGGCCGCCGAAGGCGCCGCCGAGGCCCTTGAGCGCGTCGCCGACCTCGCTGGGGATGATCCAGAGCTTGTTGGAGTCGCCCTTGGCCAGCTCGGGCAGCGTCTGGAGGTACTGGTAGGCGAGCAGCTTCTGGTCGGCGTCGCCGTCGTGGATGGCCTCGAAGACCGTCCGGATCGCGGCCGCCTCACCGTCGGCGCGCAGGACGGCGGCCTGCGCCTCACCCTCGGCGCGGAGCACGTCGGCCTGCTTCTCACCCTCGGCCTTGAGGATCTGGGCCTGGCGCTGGCCTTCGGCGGTGAGGATCGCGGCGCGCTTGTCACGGTCGGCGCGCATCTGCTTCTCCATCGAGTCCTGGATGGAGGTCGGCGGCTCGATCGCCTTCAGCTCGACGCGGTTGACCCGGATGCCCCACTTGCCGGTGGCCTCGTCCAGGACGCCGCGCAGACCGGCGTTGATGACCTCGCGCGAGGTCAGGGTGGACTCCAGGTCCATCGAGCCGATGATGTTGCGCAGCGTGGTGACGGTCAGCTGCTCGATCGCCTGGATGTAGCTGGCGACCTCATACGTCGCGGCCCGGGGGTCGGTCACCTGGTAGTAGATGACGGTGTCGATGTTGACGACCAGGTTGTCCTGGGTGATCACCGGCTGCGGCGGGAACGGCACGACCTGCTCGCGCAGGTCGATCCGGTTGCGGACCCGGTCGATGAACGGGACGACGATGTTCAGCCCTGCGTTGAGCGTCCGGGTGTAGCGGCCGAAGCGCTCCACGATCGCGGCGCTGGCCTGCGGGATGACCTGGATCGTCTTGATCAGCGCGATGAAGGCCACCACGACCAGGACGACCAAAACGATAAGGACGGGTTCCACGGACTCTCCCCTAGACGACCAGGGCGGTCGCGCCCTGGATTTCGACGACGTCGACCTGTTGTCCAGGCTGGTACACCTGGCCCGGGTGGAGCGCGCGGGCCGACCAGATCTCGCCGTTCAGCTTGATCCTCCCGCCCTCCCCGTCGACGGTTTCCGCGACGACCGCGGTGGCGCCCTGGAGCGCCTCGATGCCCATCTTGACCTGCGGCCCGCTACGGAGCTGCCGGTAGGCGATCGGGCGGACGAAGACCACCAGGGCGACCGAGACGGCGACGAAGGTCACGGTCTCGAGGACCACTCCCCCGCCCAGCGCGGCCACGCCGGAGGCGGCCAGCGCCCCGACCGCGAACATGGCGAACTCCGGCATCGCGGTGAGCACCAGCGGTATGCCGAGCCCTGCGGCGGCCAGGAGCCACCAGATCCAGCTGTCCACATGTCCATCCTAGGGAGCGAAGGCCTTCGAAGCGGACAGTTCCCGCAGGTCGAGGGGCGGAAACCGGTCGCGCGTGCGACCGGTTCCCGACGGCCGTCCGGATGAACGACAGGAACGGGCGGACGGGGCCTCAGCCCAGCGGCAGACCCTGCGCCGACCAGCGGTCTCCGTGCCGCTCCAGGGTCAGCGGCAGGCCGAAGCACTTGGAGAGGTTGCGGGCGGTCAGCTCGGTGTCGATCGGGCCGGCCGTGAGCACCTTGCCCTGACGGATCATCAGGACGTGGGTGAAGCCGGGCGCGATCTCCTCGACGTGGTGGGTGACCATCGCCATCGCCGGGGCGAACTCGTCCTGGGCGAGCGCGCCGAGCCGGCGGACCAGGTCCTCGCGGCCGCCGAGGTCCAGGCCGGCGGCGGGCTCGTCGAGCAGCAGCAGCTCGGGGTCGGTCATCAGGGCGCGGGCGATCAGGGTGCGCTTGCGCTCGCCCTCGGAGAGGGTGCCGAACTTCCGGTCGGTGAGGTTGGCCATGCCGAGGCGGTCGAGCAGGGCCAGGGCGCGGGACTCGTCCGACTGCTCGTAGGTCTCCTGCCAGGTGACCGTCATGCCGTACGCGGCGGTGAGGACGGTCTGCAGCACGGTCTGCTCGGCCGGCAGCTTGTCGAACATGGCGGCGCCGGCCAGACCGATCCGGGAGCGCAGCTCGAAGACGTCGATCTCGCCGAGCTTCTCGCCCAGCACCGTGACCTTGCCCGAGGTCGGGAACAGGTACGAGGAGGCGATCTGCAACAGCGTGGTCTTGCCGGCGCCGTTCGGTCCCAGGATGACCCAGCGCTCGCCCTCGGAGATGGACCACGAGACCTGGTCGACCAGCGCGCGCCCCTCCCGGACCACGGATACGTCAACCAGCTCCAGCACGTCGCTCATGCCTATGCCTTCCCCAAAAAACAAGATTCTCGGCCGTCGGTGCGGGCGGCGAGCCTACTCCGGCAGCCGGTGGGCACGGGGTGGGTGCGCCGCACACGCATGGGCAAACCTACGCCACGCGGATGACCGGCGATTCCGTAGGCTGGCCGGATGCTCGTGACTCCAGCCGACAATCCGTACGAAGAGCCCCGTTCGGGGCGGCTCACCGCATGGGGCAACGCCCAGCTGGCGGGCCTGGTGCCGCCGGACGACGCCGCCGCGGCCGTCCTGGGCGCCGACGAGCGCCACCGGGTCACCGGCCTGCCCGGCGACGGGCCCGGCGAGCAGCACGGGCTGACCTGGGCGCTGGGGCGGCTGCGGGTGCTCGGTGTGAAGGGCCTGCGCCTCGCGCTGCCCTCGGCCGGGCACCCGCTCGGACTGACCGGCCCGAAGGCCTTCAACGAGCAGGCCATGCGGGCCGGCGAGGCCGTCCTGGCCGTCGGCGCACCGCTCGGGCTGGTGCCGGAGGTGGAGGAGTACGGGCCGGCCGGCGACCGCTCGGCCACCGTGCTGTGGCGCTGCCATGAGGTCAACGACACACCTCCGGCGGACGTCCCGTCGCTCCACGAGGCCGAGCGCGAGCTGGCCGAGGGGCTGCGGGAGGCGACCGTCCTGCTCACCCGCCTCGACGTGGCCGGTGCCGGGCCCGAGGCCCTGCGCGCCCTCGACGCCTACCGCCGGCGCGGCCACAGCGAGCCGCTGGCCCCCGGCTACCCGCCCCGGGCCGTCCGCGTCCTGGAGTCGGCCCGTCAGGTGTCCGCCCTGCTCGCCATCGCCTCGGGCGGGCACGGCGCCGCCGTCAGCGCCTCCGAGATGGCGGCCCGGCAGTCCGCCCTGGCCCCGCTGCGGCGCACCGCCCGGCGCGCCCAGGTGGCCGCCTACAACGCCCTCGTCGACGAGCGGGACGACCGCTGAGCGGAGGGGCACCCCCGGCGCGCTACGCCTCGCGGGTCTCGCCGTGGCGGACGGCCCAGAGTGCCGCCTGGGTGCGGTCGGCCAGGTCCAGCTTCATGAGGATGTTGGACACGTGGGTCTTCACGGTCTTCTCCGACAGGTGGAGGCTGCGGGCGATCTCCCGGTTGGAGCGGCCGTCGGCGATGTGGCCGAGCACCTCGCGCTCGCGCTCGGTGAGCGTGCCGCCGCGGCCCTGGGGGGCGCGCGGGCTGTCGTCGGAGAGCAGGGCGGCGGCCAGTTCGGGCTGGAGCAGGACGTGGCCGGCGTGCACCGAGCGGATCGCGCCGGCCAGCGCCTCCGGGTCCACGTCCTTGTAGACGTACCCGGCGGCGCCGGCCCGCAGCGCGGGGACCATCGTGCGGTGCTCGGTGAAGCTGGTGACGATCAGGATCCGGGCCCGGCTGCCCTCCCCCTTGAGGGTGCGCAGCGCCTCGATGCCGTCGACGCCGGGCATCTTGAGGTCCATCAGGACGACGTCGGGGTCGAGTTCACGGGCCCGTTCGACGCCCTCCGCCCCGTCGGCGGCCTCCCCGACCACCTCGATGTCGTCCTGGACCTCCAGGAAGGTGCGCAGCCCGCGCCGGACGACCTGGTGGTCGTCGACCAGCAGGACGCGGATCGACGGTGTGCTCTCAGGCACCGGGGACCTCCATCTCGACGAGCGTCCCCCGACCGGGGGCCGACTCCAGGGTGAGCGTGCCGCCGACGGCGGCCGCGCGGTCGCGCATCGAGGCCAGGCCGAGGTGGCGGCCGGCCCGTCGGACGGACTCCGGATCGAAGCCGCGCCCGTCGTCGTGCACCCGCAGCACGGCGCCGCGCGCGGGCGTCCCGGCCAGGGTGACGGTGACCCGGCGGGCGCCGGAGTGGCGCAGCGCGTTGTGCAGCGCCTCCTGGGCGACCCTCAGCAGCGCGGCCTCCTGGGCGGGCGGCAGCGCCCGGACGCCGTCGGCGGCGAAGGCGACGTCGGCGGTGTGCGCCCGGTCGAGGACCTGCACCTGGGAGGCGAGGGTGGCGCTGAGCCCGTCCTCCTCCAGGGCGGCGGGGCGCAGTTCCACGACGACGGCGCGCAGTTCGTCGGCGGCCTCGGCGGCCAGCCGGGCGACCTCGGCGAGTTCGGCGCGGGCCCGGGCCGGGTCGCGGTCGACGAGCTTGGCGGCCGCCTTGGCCGTGAGGCGGAGCGAGAAGAGCTTCTGCGAGACGGCGTCGTGCAGGTCGTGGGCGATCCGGGCCCGCTCGCCGGCCAGCGTGAGCTCGCGGCTGCGCTCGTACAGCCGGGCGTTGGACAGGGCGAGGCCGGCGTGCGCGGCGAGGATCCGCAGCAGTTCCTCGTCGTGGTCGGTGAACTGGCCGCCGCCGCGCTTGTTGGCGAGGAAGATGACGCCCATCACCTGCGGCTCGTCCTCGGCCGCGTCGGTGTCCAGGATCGGCATGCCGAGGAAGGCGTCCATGTCGGGGTGGGCCTCGGGCCACCCCTCGAAGGCGGGCGCCTTGCGGACGTCCACCAGCCGGGTGGGGCCGGTCTCGTGCAGCATCGCGGCGAGCACGCCGTGCTGCCGGGGCAGCGGGCCGATCGCCCGCCACTGCTCGTCGGTGACGCCGTCGACGACGAACTGGGCGAAGCCGCCGTGGTCGTCGGGCACGCCGAGGGCGGCGTACTCGGCGCCCAGCAGGCCGCGGGCGGAGGCGGTGATGCGGCGCAGCACCTCGCGGACCTCCAGGTGCCGGCTCATGGCGAGCAGCGCCTGGCTGACGGCCTCGATCCCGGCCAGGCACGGTTCGCAGGCGGGCAGCGGGCCGTGGTGGGCCGCGTGGTCTCCGGTGGTGCTGGGCATACGGTCAAACTACCGCCGCCGCGACGGCCGCCGCGTCCGTCCCCGGCCGCCCCGGGCCCGGGGCCGGGGACCTAGGACCCGTGCCCCGGGAGGGCCCGCCCGGAAACGCGGAGGGGCGGCCCTCCCGGGTGGGAGGACCGCCCCTCGGACTGCCGTCCGCGACGTCGGGGAAGGGGTCAGCCCTTCTGCATGACCTCGGGCTCGTGCCGGCGCTGGAGCCGGGTGACGAGGACGCCGATGACGACCGAGATGGCCACCAGCACGCCCGCGTCGATCGCCCACTGGGCGACGCTGTGCTTCCAGAGCGGGTCGTAGTTGGGGTTCTGGAAGTCCTTGTTCCAGGGGCCCATGAGCGTGGACAGGTCCAGCGTGGTGGACACGATGCCGGTGCCCCAGCGGGCCGGCATCAGCCAGGCGACCTGCTCCAGGCCGGGCTTGCTGAAGATCTGGAAGAGGCAGCCGGTGAAGACGACCTGGACGATGGCGAACATGACCAGCAGCGGCATGGTCTTCTCGGCGGTCTTCACCAGCGCGGAGATCATCAGGCCGAACATCATCGCGGCGAAGCTGAGCAGGATCATGCCGACGGTCATCTCGACGATCGGCAGGTTCTTGACGAGCAGGCCGTGCTCGGGGAGCTTGCGCGGCAGGAAGCCGACGGCGGAGATGATCGCGCCCTGGATCACGCTGAAGAAGCCCAGCACGATGATCTTGGACATCATGTACGCCGAGCGGGAGAGCCCGGTGGCCCGTTCCCGTTCGTAGATCGCCCGTTCCTTGATCAGCTCGCGGACCGAGTTGGCCGCTCCGGAGAAGCAGGCGCCGATCGCCAGGATCAGCAGGATCGTCGCGGCCCCGTTGTTGAGGTGGAGCTGGGTGTTCGGGTTGGGCGCGAGCCCCGGTTCGTTGGGGATCAGCACGCTGACCGCGCCGATCACCGCGGGCAGCAGCACCGACAGCGCCAGGAAGCCGCGGTCCGAGGCGAGCACCGACATGTAGCGGCGCATCAGGGTCCACAGCTGCGAGCCCCAGCTCTGCGGCTTGGGCGGCTTGACGGCCTCCTGGGCGACCTGGACGTGCTGCACCTCGCCCGCCTCGACGGTCGGGGCGGAGTACTGCTGGTAGTGCACCGAACCGCGGTAGCGGCCGGCCCAGTCGTGGTCCGGGTAGTTCTCGAAGGCCTGGAAGACGTCCGCCCAGGTCTCGTACCCGAAGAAGTGCAGCGCCTCGTCCGGCGGGCCGAAGTAGGCCACCGAGCCGCCCGGCGCCATCACCAGCAGCCGGTCGCAGAGGGCGAGTTCGGCCACCGAGTGGGTGACGACCAGGATCGTGCGGCCGTCGTCGGCCAGGCCGCGCAGCATCTGCATGACCTCGCGGTCCATGCCCGGGTCGAGGCCCGAGGTGGGCTCGTCCAGGAAGATCAGCGAGGGCTTGGTGAGCAGCTCCAGGGCGACCGAGACGCGCTTCTGCTGGCCGCCGGAGAGCGCGGTGATCTTGTTGTCGGCGCGCTTGTCGAGGCGCAGCTCGTACAGCACCTCGTCGATCCGGGCCTCGCGCTCCTTCGCCTCGGTGTCCCCGGGGAAGCGCAGCCGGGCCGCGTACTTGAGGCCCTTCCGGACGGTGAGCTCGCGGTGCAGGATCTCGGACTGCGGCACCAGGCCGATGCGCGAGCGGAGTTCGGCGAACTGCTTGTAGAGGTTGCGGCCGTCGTACAGCACCTCGCCGCGGTCGGCCGGGCGGTAGCCGGTGAGGGCCCGCAGCAGGGTCGACTTGCCGGAGCCGGACGGGCCGATGACGGCCACCAGGGACTTCTCCGGGACGCCGAAGCTGACGTCGTCGAGCAGGACCTTCTTGCCGCCCTTGTGGTCGACCTCGACGGTCAGGTGGCGGGCGGAGAAGGAGACGGCGCCGGTGTCGACGAACTCCTGAAGCTGGTCGCCGACCAGGACGAACCCGGAGTGGCCGACCGTCAGCCGGTCCTGCGGGCCCATCAGCTGACGCTGCACCCGCTGGCCGTTGAGGAAGATGCCGTTGTGGCTGCCGAGGTCGACGATCTCGTAGCGGCCGTCCGGGAGCTGGCGCAGCTCGGCGTGGTGGCGGGAGACCTGGAGGTCGGACACCACGATGTCGTTGTCGAGCGCGCGGCCGATCCGGACGGTGCGCATCGCCGAGGTCAGGTTGCGGATGATGGTCGGCTGCGGCCCGCCGTCGTGCGGCGGGGGCGGGAAGCCCTGCTGCGGGAAGCCGCCGTGCTGGGGCTGCTGCTGCGGGGCCGGCCGGTCCTGCGGCGGCGCGTACTGCTGCTGCGGGAACGGCGGCTGGGCCTGCTGCTGGCCGGGCCAGGCCTGCTGCTGCGGCTGCTGGTACGGGTCGTGCTGCGGCCAGCCCTGCTGCGGGGCGGGCTGCTGGGGCGTGGGCACCGGGCCGCGGCTGGTGGCGGCCTCGTGCATCGGGGTGGCCTGCGGGGCCGCGGCGTGCGGGGCGGCGGCCTGCGCGGGCGCGGAGAAGCCGAGCCGGGGGCCGTTCTCCGGGTTGCCCAGGTTCACCACGGCACCGGGGAACAGCTGGGCCTGGAGGGTGCGGGCGCCGGCCACGTACGTTCCGTTGGTGCTGCCGTGGTCGTCCAGCTGCCAACCGCTGCCGTTGAAGCCGATGGTCCCGTGCTGCCAGGAGACCCTCGCGTCGTCGAACGTGAAGTCCGACTGCGGGTTTCGCCCGATGGTGTAGGACCGCCCGGGCTCCAGAGTCCGCTGCTGTCCGTTGATCTCGATGACGAGTTGCGGCACTGCTCGCCTGCCCCGCTCTCTCGGTTCCCCCGAATTGTGGCCCCGGCCGGGGCCGCGATGTTCCTGTGACTGCCGGGGGAATCATTCCAGCCCGCCGACCGCCGGTGAAAGTCGGCCCGGGCGACTGTGACCAGGCTGCTACCGAGCCCGGACCTGCGGCGTCCCGCGAGGTGGGACGGGTGCTCCCGGGCCCTCGGGCGCCCGGTAGCGTGGGAGGCACCATGAACGCATCGCCCCTGGCCGCTGAGCCCCTCCCCGCCGCCCAGCACCGGACCGCGGACGAGCGCACCCTGCTCGTCAAGGTGTTCGGCAAGGACCGTCCCGGCATCACCGCCGGCCTCTTCACGACGCTGGCCGGTTTCGGCGTCGACGTCATCGACATCGAGCAGGTCGTCACCCGTGGGCGCATCACGCTGTGCGCCCTGGTCACCCCGCCCACCGCACCCGGCGCCGAGGGCGGGCTGCGGGCCACCGTCCACCGCTGGGCCGACGAGCAGAAGCTCCAGGCCGAGATCCTCTCCGGCATCGGTGACAACCGGCCGCGCCGTGAGGGCCGTTCGCACGTCACGGTGCTCGGCAACCCGCTGACCGCCGCCGCCGTCTCCGCGCTCACCTCCCGGATCACCGCCTCGGACGGCAACATCGACCGTGTCTTCCGGCTCGCCAAGTACCCGGTGACGGCGGTCGAGCTGGCCGTCTCCGGTGTGGCCACCGACGAGCTGCGGGCCGCGCTGGCCCAGGAGGCGGCCACCCAGCGGGTGGACGTCGCGGTGGTCGCCGCCGGTCTGGAGCGCCGGGCCAAGCGCCTGGTGGTCATGGACGTGGACTCCACGCTCATCCAGGACGAGGTGATCGAGCTGTTCGCCGCCCACGCGGGCTGCGAGGAGGAGGTCGCCGCGGTGACGGCGGCGGCGATGCGCGGGGAGCTGGACTTCGCCGAGTCGCTGCGGGCCCGGGTGGCGCTGCTGGCCGGGCTGGACGCCTCGGTGACCGAGAAGGTGCGCGCCGAGGTCCGCTTCACGCCGGGCGCGCGCACCCTGATCCGTACGCTCCAGCGCCTCGGCTACCAGGTCGCGGTGGTGTCCGGCGGCTTCACCCAGGTCACCGACCACCTGGTGGAGCAGCTGGGGCTGGACTTCGCGGCCGCGAACACCCTGGAGGTGGTGGACGGCCGGTTCACCGGCCGGGTGGTCGGCGAGATCGTGGACCGGGCGGGCAAGGCCCGCTGGCTGGCCCGCTTCGCCGAGCAGGCGAAGGTGCCGCTGGAGCAGACGGTGGCGATCGGCGACGGCGCCAACGACCTGGACATGCTGAACGCGGCCGGCCTCGGGGTGGCGTTCAACGCCAAGCCGGTGGTGCGGGAGGCCGCCGACACCGCGGTGAACGTGCCGTTCCTGGACACCGTGCTGTACCTGCTGGGCATCACCCGCGAGGAGGTCGAGGCCGCCGACGCGCTGCACGGCACCCCGACCGAGTAGGGCCCGCCCGGCGGCCGATGGAGTGAGGCGGCCGCCCGGAGAGGGCCTGTGGACGTACCAGAGGGGCGCGCGGATTCGATCCGCGCGCCCCTCGTGTACGGTCCCGCGGTCAGTCCTGCGGCGTGTGGTACGAGACCAGTTGGGCCACGCCCGGCTCGACGCCCTTCCAGGAGCCGCTGAAGCTGAGCACCGCGACCGCCGCCGTCGGGAAGCCCCCGAGGCGCAGCCGCTCCAGCGCGTCCGGATCGCCCGCGTCCCCGGCCAGCACCTGGGTCAGCCCCAGCACGCCCGGGTTGTGGCCGACCAGCACCACGTCCGCGTACTCCTCCGGGGTCTCCTGGAGGACGGCGATGATCTCCCCGGGGCTGGCCTCGTAGACCCGCTCCTCGTACACCGTCCGGAGCGGCCGCTGCGGCAGCTCGTGCACCGCCAGCTTCCAGGTCTCGCGGGCGCGCAGCGCGGTCGAGCAGAGCACGTAGTCGGGGCTGATGCCGGAGTCGACCAGCCAGCGGCCGGCGTCCGGGGCCTGGTGACGGCCCCGGTCGGCCAGCGGCCGGTCGTGGTCGTCCACGCCGTTCGGCCAGTCGGCCTTGGCATGGCGGAGAACGATGATCCTGCGGGGCGTGTCGGCGCTCATACCCAGCAAGCTTGGCAGAAAAGCGGCCCGGCGGCGCGATGCCCCGGGATGCCGCCACTCCGAGGGACGACCCGTGTCACCATGCCCCGTTCACCGGGGCGTCAGCCGGCGTACGGCCGTCCGTCAGCCCATCGTGGCGGCGACGGTGGCGATGATCGACACCAGCACCGCGATGGCGGCGAAGGCGAGGGCGATGCGGCCGAGCTGCTTGCGGCCGTCGGTGGGGTTGGGATCGAGAACGGGCATGTCCGGAAGTCTCCCACTCCGAACACGCCCGCCGTCCGCCGACCCCGCCCCCTTGGCCGGGTCTTGACCCTCGCCGTCGGGCCCGTCCCTCCCCGCGCGTCCTCACACCCCCGGCGGGGGCGTCACGCCGCGGCCCGCTCCGCCGGGTGCACCGCCTCGTCCTCGATGTGCCGGGCCCGCGCCGCGCGCAGGCCGAACAGCATCTGCGGCACCAGCAGCAGCGACAGGAAGCCCAGCGGCCAGTACCACTCACCGGTGGCCCCGTAGAGCCAGCCGACCAGGATCGGGCCCGGGATGGACACCAGGTAGCCGATGCCCTGGGCGAAGGCGGAGAGCTGCGCGACCCCGCCCGCGGACCGGGCCCGCAGTCCGATCATGGTCAGCACCAGCGGGAAGGCGCAGTTGGACAGGCCCAGCAGGACCGCCCAGAGCCAGGCGCCCCCGGCCGGGGCGATCGCCAGACCGGCGTACCCGGCGATGCCGCAGCAGGCCAGCAGCACCACGAACAGCCGCTGGTCGCCGCGGCGGGCGGCCAGGTTGGGCAGCACGAAGGAGACCGGCACGCCGATCACCATGGTGACCGCGAGCAGCACGCCGGTGGTGCCCTCGCCGATGCCGGCGTCCTGGAAGATCTGCGACATCCAGCCCATGACCACGTACGCGCCGGTGGCCTGGAGGCCGAAGTACCCGGCCAGCGCCCAGGCGGTCCGGCTGCGGGTGATCGGCAGCCGGACGGGGGCGGTGGCGCCGCCGGCCCGCTCGCCGCGCTCCCGCTTGGCGATCAGCACGAACAGCCAGAGCACCAGGGCGAGCGCCCCCAGGACGGCCCAGACGCCCAGGCCGTAGCGCCAGTCGCCGCCGAGCGACTTGGTCAGCGGCACGGTGACGGCGGCGGCCAGCGCGGTGCCGGCGGACAGCGCCATCGAGTAGAGGCCGATCATCGGCCCGACCCGGTCGGGGAAGTACCGCTTGATCACCACCGGCAGCAGCACGTTGGAGACCGCCACCCCGGCCAGGGCGAGGGCGGTGAGCAGCAGGAACACGGCGGTGCCGCCGGCGAACGAGCGGGCCAGCACGCCCGCCGTGATGGCGCCCATGCCCGCCGTGACGACCGCGATCGGACCGATCCGACGGGCCGCCGCGGGCGCGGCGAAGCCGAACAGCCCGAAGCAGAGCGACGGGACGGCGGTGAGCAGCCCGGCGAGCGTCGGGTTCATCCCGAGGTCGTCGCGGACCTGCTTGAGCAGCGGCCCGAGGCTGGTGACCACGGGGCGCAGGTTGAAGGCGGCGGCGGCGATCGCGACGGCGAACAGCACGCCGAGGTACTTGGCGGAGCCGGAGGCGGCGGGCCGCTCTTCGGTCGGCGGCCGGCTCTCGGTCCGGGAGGAAGCGGTGGTGTCTGCTGCGGGCATAGAGAGCATCATAGAATGATGGGATGAATTGATGCACCTTGGAATTGGCATGATGTGCCGACCGTTCATCCACCGGCCACCTCCCACCCAGGCCCCACCCGAGCCGTAGCCGCAAGGAGTCCCCCGTGGCGCTGTCCTCGCCGAGGCGCACCCCGCTGTCCGACCAGGTGATCGCACAGCTGCGTGCCCAGATCACTTCCGGGGAGTGGCCGGTCGGCTCGCGCATCCCCACCGAGGCCGCCCTGGTCGAACAGCTCGGCGTCGCCCGCAACACCGTCCGCGAGGCCGTCCGCGCCCTCGCCCACAACGGGCTGCTCGACATCCGCCAGGGCTCCGGCACGTACGTGCTGGCCACCAGCGAGCTGGCCGGCGTGATGCACCGCCGCTTCGCCGACGCCGGCCAGGACCAGGTCGCCGAGCTGCGGGCGGCCCTGGAGACCTCGGCCGCGGGCCTCGCCGCCCACCGCCGCACCCCGCGCGACCTGGAGCTCCTGGACGGCGCCCTGGCCCGCCGGGAGGCCGCCTGGCACTCCGGCGACGCCGAGGACTTCGTCCAGGCCGACGCCGCCTTCCACCAGGCCGTGGTGGCCGCCGCCCACAACGACGTCCTGCTCGCCGTCTACGCCGACCTCGGCGAGGTCACCCGCGAGCACCTGCGGCACGACGTCGGCCCCGAGCTGATCGCCGAGCGCTACATCGGCCACCACACCATCCTGGAGGCCATCCGGGACGGCGACGCCCAGCGCGCCTCCGTCGAGGCCGGCCGCGCCATCGGCGCCTGCGGCACCGCGGACGTCTGACCGCGCCGGCGTCCACCCGGAACGCCGCTGCCCGGCACCCCCGCGAGGGAGGGCCGGGCAGCGGCGTACGGGCGGAGCGTCAGGCGCCGATGGCGTGCAGCCCGCCGTCGACGTGGATGATCTCGCCGGTGGTCTTCGGGAACCAGTCCGACAGCAGCGCGACGATGCCGCGGCCGGCCGGCTCCGGGTCGCTCAGGTCCCACTTCAGCGGGGAGCGGTGGTTCCAGGTGTCGGCCAGGTCGCCGAAGCCCGGGATGGACTTGGCGGCCATCGAGCCGATCGGACCGGCCGAGATCAGGTTGCAGCGGATGTCCCGGTCGCCCAGGTAGCGCGCCAGGTAGCGGTTGGTCGACTCCAGGGCGGCCTTGGCCGGGCCCATCCAGTCGTACTGCGGCCAGGCGTACTGCGCGTCGAAGGTCAGGCCGACCACCGAGCCGCCGTCCTGCATCAGCGGCAGCAGCGCCGTGGTCAGCGACTTCAGCGAGTACGCCGAGACGTGCATCGCGGTGGCCACGGACTCCCACGGGGTGTCCAGGAAGTTGCCGCCCAGCGCGTCCTGCGGGGCGAAGCCGATCGAGTGGACGATGCCGTCCAGGGTCGGCAGGTGCTCGCGGACCTGGTCGGCGATGCCGGCCAGCTGCTCCGGGTTGGAGACGTCCAGCTCCAGCACCTTGACCGGCTTCGGCAGCTTCCGGGCGATCCGCTCGGTCAGGCTCGGGCGCGGGAAGGCGGTGAGGATGATCTCCGCGCCCTGCTCCTGCGCGAGCTTGGCGGTGTGGAAGGCGATGGAGGACTCCATCAGCACACCGGTGATCAGGATCCGCTTGCCTTCGAGGATTCCACTCATGATCAGTGACCCATGCCCAATCCGCCGTCGACGGGAATGACGGCTCCAGTGATGTACGCGGCCTCGTCCGACCCGAGGAACCGCACGGTGGAGGCGACCTCTGCGGGCGCCGCGTAGCGGCCCAGCGGCACGCCCGCGACGATCTCCGCGCGGCGCTCGTCACTGAGCACGGCGGTCATGTCGGTGTCGACGAAGCCGGGGGCGACCACGTTGACGGTGATGTTGCGCGGGCCGAGCTCGCGCGCCAGCGACCGGGCGAAGCCGACCAGGCCGGCCTTGGAGGCGGCGTAGTTGGCCTGGCCCGGGGAGCCGGACAGGCCCACCACGGACGAGATCAGCACGACGCGGCCCTTCCTGGCGCGCATCATCAGCTTGGACGCGCGCTTGACCACCCGGAAGGTGCCGGTCAGGTTGGTGTCCACGACGGAGGTGAAGTCCTCCTCGGACATGCGCAGCATCAGCGTGTCCTTGGTGATGCCCGCGTTGGCGACCAGCACCTCGACCGCACCGTGCTTCTGCTCGATCTCGGTGAAGGCGGCGTCGACCTGCCCGGCGTCCGTGATGTCGCAGCGCACCGCGAGGACGTCGTACTTGGCCAGCGCCTCGGGCACCTCGCCCGAGCGGCTGGTGATGGCCACCTTGTCGCCCGCTTCGGCGAAGGCCTGGGCGATCGCGAGGCCGATGCCCCGGTTTCCTCCGGTGACGAGAACCGAGCGGCTCAACGATCCACCTCTCTCCGTGAGTGAGCGCGTACGTCGGAATGCGTACGCAGTGTGACGCTATCGGGCGGTCGGCGACGGCGGCGCATCGGTCTCCCACAGCGCCGCCCCGGCGGATCTGTCGCAATCCGACAATCCGTACCCGTCCGTGCCGTCCCGGCGACGGAGACCGCCCAGGCCCGGGCGCTGCCCGGATCGGGGCGACTGTACGGGAACAACACGGGCGGGCGCACCCGTTGCCCCCGTGGTGCAGGGCCGGCCCGGGACCGGCCGTACCGATCCCCGACCATCCCGGCGAGCGACGAAGGCAGAGCGGATGACCAAGGCACGGCCCCGGAGCACCCACCGACGCGGACGACTGCTGGCCCTCACCGCCCTGGCGGCCGGCCTGGGCGCGACCGCCTGGTCGCTGCGCGACCTGCCGGCGGCGTTCGGGCGACGGCCGGACGGCGAGCGCGAGGAGCGGGTGCGCAACTCCCCGCAGTACCGCGACGGCGTCTTCCACAACGCGCCCTCCGCGCTCGCCCGCGCCACCGGCGCCCCCGGCTTCGACGGCGCCACCGCCCGCCGGATGCTGTTCGAGCGGGCCGGCCGCGTCCCCGCCCACCCGGTGCCGACCGTCCGCCCCGCCACCCCGCCCGGGCCGGCCGCCGAGGGCGTGGAGGTCACCTGGTACGGGCACGCCTCCGCGCTGGTGGAGATCGAGGGCTTCCGGGTGCTGCTCGACCCGGTCTGGAGCGACCGCTGCTCCCCCGCCGCGCACGTCGGCCCCAAGCGGCTGCACCCGGTGCCGGTCGGGCTGGAGGAGCTGCCCCAGGTCGACGCGGTGCTGATCTCGCACGACCACTACGACCACCTGGACATGGCGACGGTCAAGCGCCTGGTGCGCAGCCAGTCCGCGCCCTTCGCGGTGCCGCTCGGCATCGGCGCCCACCTGCGCCGCTGGGGCGTCCCCGAGCACCGGATCATCGAACTGGACTGGGACGAGACCTGCACCCTGGGCGACCTGGTGCTCACCCTGACCGCGGCGCACCACTTCTCCGGCCGCGGGCTGACCCGCAACACCACCCTGTGGGGCTCCTGGGTGATCGCCGGCCCGAAGCGCAAGGTCTTCTACACCGGCGACTCCGGCTACTTCGAGGGCTACGCCCGGATCGGCGCGCAGCACGGCCCGTTCGACGCCGCGCTGGTCCAGATCGGCGCCTACGACGCGGCCTGGGCGGACATCCACATGACCCCCGAGGACGCCGTCCTCGCGCACCGGGACCTGACCGCCGGCCTGCTGGTGCCGGTCCACTGGTGCACCTTCAACCTGGGCCTGCACCCGTGGGCCGAGCCGATCGAACGGCTGGTGAAGGCCGCCAAGGAGCAGGCCGTCCCGCTGGCCGTGCCGCGCCCCGGCGAGCGGGTCGACGTCGACAACCCGCCGGAGCTGGACGGCTGGTGGGAGACCGTCGGCTGACGGCCCGGGCCCGAGGGCCGCGGAGCCGGGCACCGGAGGCCCGACCGGACGGTCCCTCACTGCGGCGCACCGGTCGAAATGCGCTGGCCGGAAACCCGGTGGACGGGAAATGATGCGGTGCGGGCGCCCCTGTGGCGCCGCACCGCCACCCTCCGCGACCTGGGAGCCCGATTGCCTCCGATCCCTCCGGCCGATCGCTCCGGTGCCCCGCACGGGCGCGCCGTCGACCCGGCGTTCCTCGCCCTGCCGCTGCGGCCCCTCGCCGACGCCGCCCTCGCCCGCGCCCGCGAACTGGGCGCGAGCCACGCCGACTTCCGCCTGGAGCGGATCCGCAGCGCCTCCTGGCGGCTGCGCGACGCGCGCCCGGCCGGCACCTCCGACAGCGTGCAGCTCGGTTTCGCCGTCCGGGTGGTGCTGGACGGCGCCTGGGGCTTCGCCGCCGGTGTCGACCTCACCCCCGACGCGGCGGCCCGGGTCGCCGAGCAGGCCGTCGCGGTGGCCCGCCTCTCCGGCGGGATCAGCCGGGCGGCCGGCTCCACCGAGCGGGTCGAACTGGCCGCCGAGCCGGTCCACCGGGACGTCACCTGGGTCTCCGCGTACGAGGTCAACCCCTTCGAGGTGCCGGACGCCGAGAAGACCGCGCTGCTCGCCGAGCGCAGCTCCCGGCTGCTGGCCGCCGAGGGCGTCTCGCACGTCCAGGCGGCCCTGCGGACCGTCCAGGAGAACAAGTTCTACGCGGACACCGCCGGCACGGTGACCACCCAGCAGCGGATCCGGGTGCACTCCGACCTGGAGGCCACCTCGGTCGACGAGCGCACCGGCGCCTTCGACTCGATGACGACCCTGGCCCCGCCGGTCGGCCGCGGCTACGAGTACGTCACCGGCACCGGCTGGGACTGGGACGCCGAACTCGCCGAACTGCCCGTCCTGCTGGCCGAGAAGATGCGGGCCCCGAGCGTCGAGGCCGGCCGCTACGACCTGGTGATCGACCCGACCAACCTCTGGCTGACCATCCACGAGTCGATCGGCCACGCCACCGAACTGGACCGCGCGCTCGGCTACGAGGCCGCCTACGCCGGCACCTCCTTCGCCACGTTCGACCAGCTCGGCTCGCTCAAGTACGGCTCCGAGCTGATGCACGTCACCGGCGACCGCACCGCCGAGCACGGCCTGTCCACCATCGGCTACGACGACGAGGGCGTGGCCACCCAGTCCTGGGACCTGGTCAGGGACGGCGTCCTGGTCGGCTACCAGCTCGACCGCCGCATCGCCGCGCTGAAGGGCTTCGAGCGCTCCAACGGCTGCGCCTTCGCCGACTCCCCCGCGCACGTCCCGGTGCAGCGGATGGCCAACGTCTCGCTCCGGCCGGCCGCCGACGGCCCGGACACCGCGGGCCTGGTCGGCCAGGTCGAGAACGGCCTCTACATCGTCGGCGACCGTTCCTGGTCGATCGACCAGCAGAGGTACAACTTCCAGTTCACGGGGCAGCGCGCCTACGCCATCAAGGACGGCGAACTCGCGGGCCAGGTCAAGGACTTCGCCTACCAGGCCACCACCACCGACTTCTGGGGCTCGATGGCGGCGGTCGGCGGCCCGCAGACCTACTTCCTCGGCGGCGCCTTCAACTGCGGCAAGGCGCAGCCCGGTCAGATCGCGGCGGTCAGCCACGGCTGCCCGTCGGCGCTGTTCCGCAACGTCAACGTGCTCAACACCCAGCAGGAGGCGGGTCACTGATGACCGCGAAGCAGCCCCACGAACTCGTCGAGCTGGCGCTCGGCCTCTCCCGCGCCGACGGCTGCGTGGTGATCGCCGACGAGGAGTCCACCGCCAACCTGCGCTGGGCCGGCAACGCCCTGACCACCAACGGCGTCACCCGCGGCCGCCGCCTCACCGTGATCGCCACCGTGGCCGGCTCCGAGGGCACCGCCTCCGGCGTGGTCTCCCGCGAGGCCGTCACCGCGGCGGAGGTGGAGGGCCTGGTACGGGCCGCCGAGGAGGCCGCCCGCGCGGCCGGACCGGCCGAGGACGCCCAGCCGCTGATCGCCGGCGGGCCCTCCTCGCCGGACTTCACCGAGCCGCCCGCGCTGACCTCCATCGAGGTGTTCGACGCCTTCGGCCCGGCCCTCGGCGAGGCCTTCGCCCGCGCCGCGGCCCAGGGCCAGCTCCTGTACGGCTTCGCCCGGCACGAGATGACCTCCAGCTACCTGGGCAGCTCCACCGGCCTGCGGCTGCGCCACGACCAGCCCACCGGCATGGTCGAGATCAACGCCAAGACCGCCGACCTCTCCAGCTCCGCCTGGGTGGGCGCCTCCACCCGGGACTTCGCCGACGTCGACGTCGCCGGCCTGCACACCGAGCTGACCAGGCGGCTCGGCTGGGGCGCCCGCAAGGTGGACCTGCCCGCCGGGCGGTACGAGGCGCTGCTGCCGCCCTCGGCCGTCGCCGACCTGCTGATCGTCCTCAACTGGTCCTCCGGCGGCCGGGACGCCCAGGAGGGCCGGACGGTCTTCTCCAAGCCCGGCGGAGGCACCCGGATCGGCGACAAGCTCAGCGCCCTGCCGCTGACCCTGCGCTCCGACCCGCGCGAACCCGGCCTGGAGGCCGCGCCGTTCGTGCTCACCCACTCCTCCGGCGGGGACTACTCGGTCTTCGACAACGGCCAGCCGATCACCGCCACCGAGTGGATCCGCGAGGGCGTGCTGAACGACCTGGTCACCACCCGCCACTCGGCCGCCCTCACCGGCCTGCCGCTGCGCCCGGCGATCGACAACCTCGTGCTGGAGACGGCCGACCAGGAGTCCGCGCCGACGCTGGACGAGATGATCGCCCGCACCGAGCGCGGCCTGCTGCTCACCTGCCTCTGGTACATCCGCGAGGTGGACCCGGCGACGCTGCTGCTCACCGGGCTCACCCGGGACGGCGTCTACCTGGTGGAGAACGGCGAGGTCGTCGGCGAGGTCAACAACTTCCGGTTCAACGAGTCCCCGGTGGACCTGCTGAACCGGATCACCGAGGTGGGCCGCACCGAACGCTGCCTGCCCCGCGAGTGGAGCGACAACGTCACCCGCACCGCGATGCCACCCGTGCGTGTCACGGACTTCAACATGAGTTCGGTCAGCCAGGCCTCTTAGCCGCTGACCGACGGGGGATACGAGAGACATGATGGACGAGAAGCGCCTGGTCAGGTCGAGCAAGATGCTGTCGCGGATCCTGCGGCACGAGCCCGGGCTGGCGGGGGTCGCGCTGGACGCGTCCGGCTGGGTCCGGGTCGACGAGCTGCTCGCCGGGCTCGCCGCCCGGGGCCGGCCGCTCACCCGCGCCGAGCTGGACCACGTCGTGGCGACCAACAACAAGCGCCGCTTCGGCTACTCGCCGGACGGTCTCTCGATCCGCGCCAACCAGGGCCACACGGTGGCGGTCGACCTCGGCCTGACCGCCACCGTGCCGCCGCCCGTGCTCTACCACGGCACCGCCGACCGGCACCTGGCGGCGATCTTCCGCGAGGGCCTGCGCCCGATGGCCCGCCAGGACGTCCACCTCTCGGCGGACACCGGGACGGCCACCGGGGTCGGCGCCCGGCACGGCCGTCCGGTGGTGCTGACCGTGAACGCGGCGGCGATGACGGCGGCCGGCCACGAGTTCCGGCTCAGCGAGAACGGCGTCTGGCTCACCGACGCCGTGCCCCCGCGGTACCTCTCCCGCCGCTCCTAGCTCCGCGCCGCACCGCCGAGGGCCTGTCCGCTCCGCCGGACAGGCCCTTCGCGTACCCGACCGGGTGGGTGCGGCCCACCCGGTCTCGTCGCCGGGTGCGCCCGGGCGTACCGTGAGGAGGCCGCGCGGCCAGGCGCGCGGGTGCGCGACGAGGGCGGTAGGACACATGGGCAAGAGCGCCGACGACGGGCAGGTCTTCCGGATCACGGGGGCGCGCAGCAGCCTCACCGAGGACGTCCGGGGACGCCAGCGCCGCTACGTCATCTCGATGCTGCTCCGCACGGTCTGCGTGCTGCTCGCGGTGGTGCTGTGGGACGTCCAGCGCTGGCTGGCGTTCGCGGCGCTGGCGGGCGCCGTCCTGCTGCCGTACTTCGCGGTGCTGATCGCCAACGCGGGCCGGGAGCGGGCCCCGGGGCTGCCGAGCACCTTCGACATCCCGCTGGACACCCCGCTGATGCTCGGCCCCGGTGGGACGGGTGGGGCTGGTGCGAAGGCTGGTACAGGAGAGGCAAAGGCCGTTCCCACCGATCCTTCACAGGACGTGGACTGACCGTCCGTTTCGTGCCGCTTCACCCCCGTCCGGCTCAGCGAAAGCTCAAAAGAAGCTCAGATTAATCATGCAAGACCTCCCCATCCGAGGGTCTTGGCGTGACATACTGCGTACGCGCTCCGCATCCCCCGTCGGAGCGACGGACCGACGCCGGGCGGCTCCCCCCGTGGCTGCCCGGCGTCGCCATGCCCGGATCCGGTCGGCCCGGACGGGCGTGACAGACTGGCGGTGCAGACCCACCCGCCAATCGCTGAGGACGGCCCGATGGACACCCCGCAGACGCCGATCTGCTCCGCCAAGGGCTGCCGGACGGACGCCGGCTGGGTGCTGGTGTGGAACAACCCCAAGCTGCACACCCCGGACCGCCGCAAGACCTGGCTCGCCTGCGACGGGCACCGCGAGCACCTGTCCCAGTTCCTCTCGGTGCGCGGCTTCCTCAAGGAGGTCGTCGCCTTCGCCGACTGGACCCCCGAGCCCGCCGAGGGCTCCGGGAAGCCGGCCTAGCGCCTGCCCGACCGGCTCAACCGGCCCAACCCGCTCGGCCCGCTCGGCCCGCTCAGCCGCCGATCGCGGACATCGGCCGCTCGGGCTGGAGGAACTCCGGGTCGTCGATCCCGGCCCCGGCCTTCTTGCCCCACATCGCCGCCCGCCACAGCGCGGCCAGTTCGGCGTCGTCCGCGCCGGAGCGCAGCGCGGTGCGCAGGTCGGTCTCGCCGGTCGCGAACAGGCAGTTGCGCACCTGGCCGTCGGCGGTCAGCCGGGTGCGGTCGCAGGCCCGGCAGAACGGCCGGGTGACCGAGGCGATCACGCCCACCCGGCCCGGGCCGCCGTCCACCAGCCAGCGCTCGGCGGGTGCCGCGCCCCGGCTCGCGGACGGCTCCGGGGTGAGCGTGAAGCGGGTGCGCAGCAGGTCCAGGATCTCCGTCGCGGTGACCATCGACGTACGGTCCCAGCCGTGCTGGGCGTCCAGCGGCATCTGCTCGATGAAGCGCAGCTCGTAGCCCCGCTCCAGGCACCAGGCCAGCAGGTCGGCCGCCTCGTGGTCGTTGACCCCGCGCATCAGCACCGCGTTCAGCTTCACCGGTGCCAGCCCGGCGGCCTCGGCGGCGGCCAGCCCGTCCAGGACGTCCTGGTGGCGGTGGCGGCGGGTGAGGGTGTGGAACACCTCGGGGTCGAGGGTGTCCAGCGAGACGTTGACCCGGTCGAGGCCGGCCTCGCGCAGCGCCGTCGCGGTGCGGGCCAGTCCGATGCCGTTGGTGGTCAGCGAGAGCTCCGGGCGCGGCTCCAGCTCCGAGCAGGCGGCGACGACGGCGACCAGTCCGGGACGCAGCAGCGGCTCGCCGCCGGTGAAGCGGACCTCGCGCACGCCCAGGTCGCGCACGGCCACGGTGACCAGCCGGACGATCTCCTCGTCGGTCAGCAGCTCGGGCTTGGCCAGCCACCGCAGGCCCTCCTCGGGCATGCAGTAGGTGCAGCGCAGGTTGCAGCGGTCCGTGAGGGAGACCCTCAGGTCGACGGCCTGGCGTCCGAAGGTGTCGAGCAGCACGTTCGTCCTTCCCCGAGATGCGGCCGGCCCGGCCACCGTCACGGCGGGCCGGGCCAGCATAGTCATCGCGGGACGATCAGTGGGCGCCCAGCCCGGTCAGCGAGCGGACCTCCAGTTCAGCGTACTTCGCCGCGTCGGGGCGTTCCCTGGACAGCAGCGTGCCGAGCCAGCCGGCCAGGAAGCCGACCGGGATGGAGACCAGGCCGGGGTTCTCCAGCGGGAACCAGTGGAAGTCGGAGTGCGGGAAGAGCGAGGTCTTCGCGCCGGAGACCACCGGGGAGAAGACCACCAGCGTCACCGAGGTGAGCAGTCCGGCGTAGACCGAGCTGACCGCGCCGACGGTGGTGAAGCGCTTCCAGAACAGCGAGTAGAGCAGGGTGGGCAGGTTCGCCGAGGCGGCGACGGCGAAGGCCAGCGCGACCAGGGCGGCGGTGTTGAGCTTGTCCGCGAAGAGGCTGAGCACGATCGCCACCGCCCCGATCGCGACCGCGGCCCACTTCGCCGACCGCACCTCCTCCTTCTCGCTCGCCTTCCCGCGCCGGATCACGTTGGCGTAGAGGTCGTGGGCGAAGGAGGCCGAGGAGGCGAGCGTGAGCCCGGCGACCACGGCCAGGATGGTGGCGAAGGCGACCGCCGAGATCACCGCGAGCAGGATCGCGCCGCCGGTGCTCCCGGCGCCCCCGCCGAGCGCCTCGGCCAGCTGCGGGGCCGCGGTGTTGCCCGCCGCGTTCGCCGCCTTGATCGCCTTGGAGCCGACCAGCGCGGCCGCGCCGAAGCCGAGCGCCAGGGTCATCAGGTAGAAGACGCCGATGATGCCGATCGCCCAGAGCACCGACTTCCGGGCCGCCTTGGCGGTGGGCACGGTGTAGAAGCGGACCAGGATGTGCGGCAGGCCGGCGGTGCCGAGCACCAGCGCGATGCCGAGGCTGATGAAGTCGAGCTTGGCGGTGCCGCTGCCGTACTTCTGTCCCGGTTGGAGGAAGGCCTCGCCCTTGCCGCTCGCGCTCGCCGCCGCGCCGAGCAGTTCGGAGGGGTTGAAGTGGTACTTGGCCAGCACCAGGACGGTCATCAGCGCGGCGCCGGCGATCAGCAGCACCGCCTTGACGATCTGCACCCAGGTGGTGCCCTTCATCCCTCCTATCACCACGTAGACGATCATCAGCGCGCCGACCCCGACGATGGTCCAGCGCTTGGCGGCGCCCCCCTCGGCCCCCAGCAGCAGGGCCACCAGGGTGCCGGCGCCGACCATCTGGGCGAGCAGGTAGAAGATCGACACCACGATGGTGGAGACGCCCGCCGCGGTGCGCACCGGGCGCTGGCGCATCCGGAACGCGAGCACGTCCGCCATCGTGAAGCGGCCGGAGTTGCGCAGCGGTTCGGCGATCAGCAGCAGGGCGACCAGCCAGGCGACCAGGAAGCCGATCGAGTAGAGGAAGCCGTCGTAGCCGCTGAGCGCGATGGTCCCGGCGATGCCGAGGAAGGAGGCGGCGGACATGTAGTCGCCGGAGATGGCCAGGCCGTTCTGGAAGCCGGTGAAGCCGCGGCCGCCGGCGTAGAAGTCGGCGGCGCTCCTGGTCTGCCGCCCGGCCCAGACGGTGATGCCGAGGGTGGCGAGGACGAACACGCCGAACAGGGCCATCGTCAGGCCGCGGTGCTCGGTGGCGGAGCTGGCGAGCAGGCTCATTCGGCGGACTCCCGGGGAGCGTGGACGACGGCGCCGTGCGCCTCGCGGATCGCCGCGGCGGGCGGGTCGATCCGCCGGTCCGCGTAGCGGGCGTACCAGGCGGCGATGGCGAAGGTGGTCACGAACTGCAGCAGCCCGAGGACCAGGGCCACGTTGACGTGCCCGAGGACCTTGGTGCGCATCAGTCCCGGGGCGTAGCAGGAGAGCAGGACGTAGAACAGGTACCAGAGCACGAAGCCGATGGTGACCGGGAAGGCGAAGCTCCGGAACGAGCGCCGCAGCGTACGGAACTCCTCGCTGTCGTCGATGAGTTGGGCTTCCGTGGCGGCGGTGGTGGTGAGCGGCGGCGAATCCACGCTGTCTCACTCCTTCGGCGTATTTGTCACACGGGGGGAACGATCGAACGTGAGGGGCGTCACATGTCTGGTGTGCGCCGCGCAATGCTAGGAGCGTCCTGCCCGCCCCGGAAGGGGTTGACCGCGATCAGTCGACCGTTCACCCCCTCGCACCATCCGATTGGCCGAAAAACAGTCCATCCCAGCGACCGCACCGCCCACGATCGGCCCCCGGAACCTCCCCGGAGAACGGCTCCGGCCCGTGCCGCACCCCGAACGGGGCGGCACGGGCCGGAGCCGGGAGGCCGAAGCCTCAGAACGCGATCCGCACCTTCAGGGCCGAGCGGTCGTCCATCGCGCGGTAGCCGTCCGGAACGCCGTCCAGGCCGACGGTCCGGTCGAAGACCAGGCCCGGCTCGATGGCGCCCGAGAGGACGTCCGGCAGCAGCTCGGGGATGTACGCGCGGGCCGGGGCGACGCCGCCGTTCAGCGAAACGTTCCGGCCGAACATCTGACCGATGTCGACGCCCGCGCTGCCGCCGTGCGGCACCCCGACGTAGCCCACCGCGCCGCCGTCCCGGGCTATCGAGACGGCCGTCCGCATCGACTCCTCGGTGCCGACCGCCTCCAGCACCGCGTGCGCGCCCTGCCCGCCGGTCAGCTCCTTCACCGCCTCGACCGCGGCCTCGCCGCGCTCCGCCACCACGTCCGTCGCACCGAAGCGGCGGGCCAGCTCGGTGCGGGCCGTGTGCCGGCCCAGCGCGATGATCCGGCCCGCGCCCAGCCGGTGCGCCGCCAGGACGCCGCACAGGCCCACCGCGCCGTCGCCGACCACCGCGACCGTCGCCCCGGGCCGCACCCGCGCCGAGACCGCCGCGTGGTGCCCGGTGGACATCACGTCGGACAGCGCCAGCAGCCCGGGCAGCAGCTTCTCGTCGCCCGCCGCCTCCTTCGGCAGCTTCACCAGCGTCCCGTCCGCGAACGGCACCCGCACCGCCTCGCCCTGGCCGCCGTCCGAACCGACCTGCCCCCAGAACCCGCCGTGCGGGCAGGAGGTCTGGAGGCCTTCGAGACAGAAGTCACACACGCCGTCCGACCAGACGAACGGCGCCACCACGAAGTCGCCCTTGGCGAAGCCGCGCACCTCGGCGCCGACCTCCTCGACCACGCCGAGGAACTCGTGCCCGATCCGCTGCCCGGCCACCCGCTGCGCGACCCCGCGGTACGCCCACAGGTCGCTGCCGCAGATACAGGCGTTCACCACCCGGAGCACCACGTCCGTCGGGTACTGGATCACCGGGTCCGGGACTTCTTCGATCCGGATGTCGTTGGGGCCGTGAATCACGGTGGCACGCATGCGCTGTTCCTTAGCTGAACGGTCTCGACCAGGTGTACGACACCCCCGCTGACCACTCTATTCCGGCCGGTCGGTCGGAACATTCCGGCCGGAGCCCCCCGCCCGGCCCCTTATCCTGTTGGACCATGCAACCGATCCAGCCCGAGACGTACGGAGCGCCGCGGACCGCCCCGGTCCCCGCGCAGCGCTCCGCCGCCCCCGCCGGGGGCTTCGCGGTCGTCGACGTCGAGACCACCGGTCTCGGCCGCTCGGACCGCGTCATCTCGGCGGGCGTCTACCAGCTGGACCCGGACGGCGAGGTCGTCGACCACTGGTACACCCTGGTCAACCCCGAGCGGGACCCCGGCCCGGTCTGGATCCACGGCCTCACCGCCGAGCTGCTCGCCACCGCCCCGACCTTCCCGCAGATCGCCGAGGAGTTCGCCGCGCGCCTGCACGACCGCGTCCTGGTCGCGCACAACGCGCTCTTCGACTGGAACATGATCTCCCGCGAGTTCTCCCGGGCCGGCCTGCGCGCCCCGGTCGAGCAGCGGCTGTGCACCATGGTCCTCTCCCGCGACCTGCGCCTGCCGCTGCCCAACGGCAAGCTGTCCTCGCTCGCCGCCCACTTCGGCGTCCGGCAGCGCCACGCCCACAACGCCCTGGACGACGCCCGGGTGCTCGCCGAGGCCTTCCGCCCCAGCCTGCACCTCGCCCGCGACGGCGGCGTGCCGCTGCCCCTGCAGAACTGCGTCGCGGTCACCGACCTCGGCGAGGAGGAGCCCGCCGCCCCCGGCCGCGGCAACTGGACCGGCGCCTCGTACCGCCAGGCCAAGAAGCGCCCGCCCTGCCCGTACCCCAACCCGGGGCGCTGGCAGGACGGCAAGCCGCTGGTCCAGGGCATGCGGGTGGCCATCACCGGCGACACCGCCACCGACCGCGAGGTCCTGGAGGACCGCGCGGTCGAGGCCGGCCTGCACATCGCCACCTCGGTGAGCCGCCTCACCAGCCTGCTGGTCACCAACGAGCCGGACAGCTGGAGCGGCAAGGCCCGCAAGGCCCGCGAGGTCGGCACCCCCGTCGTCGGCGAGGACGCCTTCCTCCAACTGCTGCGCGAGGTCGCCCCGCACCCCGGTGCGTGAGCCCGTTGTGAGGTCGGCGTACCGTTCCCATGTGTACCGTTTTCTGCTGACCCGACAGTGGCTGATCACCATGCTGGTCGCGCTGCTGCTGATCCCCGCGACGATCAAGCTGGGCTTCTGGCAGCTTCACCGCCACGAGGCACGGGTGGCCCGGAACGAGCTGATCGGCCAGGCCCTCACGGCCGCGCCGGTCCCCTTCGACACCCTGTCGCCGACCCCCGGCTTCGCGGTCCCCAAGGACCTCACCTGGCGCACGGTGACCGCCACCGGACAGTACGACCCGGCACACGAGTTCGTGGTCCGCAAGCGGACCGACTCCAGCGGGACCATCGGCTACTTCGTCGTGACCCCGTTCCGGCTCGCCGACGGCAAGGGCACCCTCCTGGTCAACCGCGGCTGGGTCGCCTCCGGCAACGGCGCCACCGAGTACCCGCCCGTCCCGGCCACCCCGGCCGGCGAGGTCGCCCTCACCGGCCGCCTGCGCGCCGAGGAGACCTACGGCGCCAGCGGCATCAAGGACCGCACCGGCCTGCCCGACCGCCAGTTCAACCTGATCAACACCGACGAGCAGGCCAAGCGGACCGGCGCCCCCCTCCTCGGCGGCTACCTCGAACTCGCCGGCACCACCCCGGCCCCGGCCGACCAGCCCCAACTGGTCCCCGAGCCCAACCACTCCGACATCGGCCCGCACATGGCCTACGCCATCCAGTGGTGGCTGTTCACCGCGATGATCCCGGTCGGCGTCTGGGTCCTCGCCCGCCGCGAGGCCAAGGACCGCGCCAAGCAGGCCGCCGAGGCCGAGGTCCCGCTCGACGCCGTCCCCGCCTAGAGGACGTCCTCCAGCTCCCGCAGCAGTCGCGCCTTCGCCCGCGCCCCCACCACCGACCGCACCGGCTGCCCGCCCCGGAACACCATCAGCGTCGGCATCGACAGCACCCCGTACGCCGCCTGGGTCCGCGGGTTGTGGTCCACGTCCAGGCTCACCACCCGCACCCGGTGCGCCTCCTCCCGCGCGATGTCCGCCAGCACCGGCGCCATCATCCGGCAGGGCGGGCACCAGTCCGCCGTGAAGTCCACCAGCACCGGACCCTCGGCCGCCAGCACCTCCGCGGCGAACGTCTCGTCCGTCACCGCCGGCACACCCGCGATCTCCACCACCGTCTACTCCTTCGCCAGTTCACAATGGGGCGGTTCCTCGACGGCAGCCAGCTCGTCCCGCGCCCGTACGGCCCGGTCGAACTGCCCCGCCACCTGCGCCCTTACGTCCTGGAGCCGGGCGATGCACTCGTCCAGCTCCCCCAGCTTCCGCCGGTACACCTCCAGCGAGGCCGGACACGAGTCCCCGTCCGGGTGCCCCGCCCGCAGGCACTCCACGAACGGCCTGGTCTCCTCCAGCCCGAACCCGAAGTCCTGCAGCATCCGGATCTCGCGCAGCAGCCTGAGGTCCGCCTCGTCGTACGCCCGGTACCCGTTGCCCGCCCGCCGGGCCGGCAACAACCCCAACTGCTCGTAGTACCGCAACGCCCGCGTGGTCGTCCCCGCCCGCTCCGCCAACTCCCCGATCCGCATGCCGAACCACTCCTCCCGCACTTCCGACGACGACCGTAAACCTTCCCCCCGGCGTCAACGCCAGCCCCCTCGACCCGCTCCCCACCCTCCACACCGGGCACTATGTCCCCATGGATCTCGGACTGAAGGACAAGGCCTACATCGTCACCGGCGCCACCCGGGGCCTCGGCCTCGCGAGCGCCCGCGAACTCGTCGCCGACGGCGCCCGCGTGCTCGTCAGCGGCCGCACCCGGCAAGCCGTCGACACCGCCGTCGCCGGACTCGAGACCCTCGGCACCGCCCACGGCCTCGTCGCCGACAACGCCGACCCCGACACCCCCGAGCGCCTCATCGCCGAGGCCCGGCACCGCTTCGGCCGGCTCGACGGCATCCTGATCAGCGTCGGCGGCCCCCAGGCCGGCCCCGTGGAGACCACCCCCGAGGAGGCCTGGCGGGACGCCTTCGAGTCCGTCTTCCTCGGCGCCCTCCGCCTCGCCCGCGCCACCGCCGCCGCGCTCCCCGACGGCGGGGTGATCGCCTTCGTGCTCTCCAGCTCGGTCCGCCAGCCGATCCCCGGCCTGGGCATCTCCAACGGTCTGCGCCCGGGTCTCGCCATGGCCGCCAAGGCCCTCGCCGACGAGCTCGGCCCCCGCGGCATCCGGGTGCTCGGCCTGCTCCCGGCCCGGATCGACACCGACCGGGTCCGCGAGCTCGACGGCCTCGCCGCCGACCCCGACGCGGCCCGCGCCCAGGCCACCGCCTCGATCCCGCTGGGCCGCTACGGCACCCCCGAGGAGTTCGGCAAGGTCGCCGCCTTCCTGCTCTCCCCCGCCGCCTCCTACCTGACCGGCATCATGGTCCCCGTCGACGGCGGCGCCCTCCGCGGCCTCTGAGCCCGACCCGCCTACTCCACCCGCGCCGGCCCGCGCCCCCGCCGACCGCGCCGCCCCCGCCCGGGCCGCGGCTCGGCGTGGGCCGCCTGGAGGACCCGGATCCGCAGGTCGGCCGGCAGCTCCGCCAGCCGCAGGCTCCCGCACGCGTCCGTCCGGGGCCCGTCCTCGAAGTGCTCCACCAGCGCGGCCGGATCCCCGCCCGGCCGCAGCCGCACCGCACCGCGCAGCCTCGGGTGCCCCGGCGCCCGCACCAGCCGCACCCCGGCCCGTTCGACGTCCGGCAGCACCGCCGTCCCGTTCTCCAGCGCCTCCTCCAACGCCCGCGCGCCGACCCGCAGCCGCAGCCCGCTCACCCCCGGCGTCGGCACCGCGATGCTCGACAGCCCGCTGCGCCGCAGCTGCGCCACCAGCCACCACGCCATCCCCGCCACCAGGGCGGTCAGTCCGCCGATCACCGTCGGCCACCACCACGACGACGCCACCCACCGCCCCCGGGACCGCGCGCTCACCACCGGCTGGTCAGGTGAGGTGAGCGGCCACCACTGCGGCGGGTGGACGCCCAGCCGCCGGTACAGGTCGAGCCCGCCCGCCAGCACCAGCACCCCGGCCGCCAGCAGCGCCGCCCCCACCACCCCCAGCACCACCCGGTTGACGACCGTCCTCCTCACCCGGCCGCCCCCTCGCCGCCGGCCGCCCCGGCCCCCGTCCCGGAACCGGTGGTCCCCGCCCCCGGGTCCTCCCCCACCACGCCCCCGGCCCCCCGCCCCGTCCGCACGTCCAGCCGCAGCGGCCGCCCCAGCCCCACCCGCTCCAGCTCATCCCGCAACTGCCGCTGCACCAGCGCCGGGTCCGCCACCCCCTCCAGCGAGATCCGGACCCGCCGCCGCCCGACCCGGATCCGCAGGCGGTCGATCCCGTCCAGGCCCGCCGCCCGGTCCGCGAGCAGGTGTCCGACCCCGGCCCGGTCGACGGCCGCGGTCGTCCCCCCGTAGGGCCGCAGCACGAGCCACCGTCGCAGCCCGGGCGCGACGGCGAGCCACAGCAGCCACCCGCCGAGCGCGGTCGCCGCTCCGGCCCCCACCAGCACCGCCAGGTCGTCGAGGTGGCGGGTCGCCAGCTCGTCCGCGATCTGCGCCCGCCACCGCCGCGCCGGCTGCCCCACCCGTACGGCGACCACGTCGTACAGCAGCGCCCCCGCCACCACCAGCACCGCCGTCGCCACCAGGGCCGCCGCGGCCGTACGGGGTGCCCGCAGCCGCCTGACCTTCTCCGGCCGGGCCCCCGGCACCGCCGCCGTTCCGGGCACCTCCTCGGTCACGAGGCGCCCCCCGTCACCAACTTCTCGACCACGACGACGACTTCCGACACCTTCGTCCCGGTCAGCCCCACCACCCGCTCCGCGATCCGCGTCCGAACAGCCCCGGCCAGCGCCGCGATGTCCGAGGGGAACGGCAGCTCGACCGCCACCCGGACCGTCACCGTGCTCCCCGGTACGGTCACCGAGACGTGCGGCGGCGCCCCCTTCGCCCGCCCGGCGGGCCAGGCCTCGGTCAGCACCTCCCGGACGGCCCGGGCCGCGATCCGCGCGTACACCCGGTCGGCGACCCGGAGCCGCCCCCGGCGCCCCGGCACGGAACCGGAACCAGACCCGGAACCCGGGCCGGGGCCCGGTACGGCACCCGACCCGGAGAGCGCGGCCGGAGCCGACGCGGGGCCCGCCATCAGCGGCGCCGGTCGCGGCCGCGGAGCAGGTCCCCGAGTTCGCCCAGCTCGATGTCGCCCTCCAGCAGGCGCCCGAGCACGAATCCGACCAGCCCGAGCGCGGCCACCAGCAGGAAGGCCGCGAACCCGCCGAAGTACCCGGCGAAGCCGAGGGCCATGCCCACCACCAGGCCGACGATGGCCAGGTTCATCCGCTACTCCCTCGTGTCCCGCTGCCTCGCCGGGTCCGCCGTCGGCCCGCCGCCGAACGCGCTACTTGAGCTTCGGCCGCTGCCCGGAGGGCGCCACCGGCTCCTCTTCCTCCTCGAACTCCGGTTCGTCCGGGAGGTGGACGTCGTTGACCGCGATGTTGACCTCGACGACCTCCAGGCCGGTCATCCGTTCCACCGCGTTGATGATGTTCTCCCGCACCTGGCGGGCGAGTTCGGGAATGACCACGCCGTACTCCACCACCAGGGCGATGTCGATCGCGGTCTGCTTCTCGCCGACCTCCGCCTTGATGCCCCGCCCGACGCTGGGCTTGCCGCCGGGCACCCGGTCCCGCATCGCGCCGAAGGTGCGGGCGAGCCCGGAGCCGAGCGCGTGGATCCCGGCGACCTCGCGGGCCGCCATCCCGGCGATCTTCTCCACCACGCCGACGGCCAGCGCGGTGCGGCCACGCTCCCCCACCGGCTTGGTACCGCCGCCGGCCCCCGGCGGACCGGGGTTCGGGGCGCTGCCGCTGCCGGTGTGCTTGGGCATGGTCGCGGGCGTCGGAGTGTCAGGCATGGGTGCTTCTCCCGTCGTACGGCACCAGCTATATCGCAAACCTCCCCAACTCTGGCATTTCGCCACGATCCCCGCCCGGCGAGCACCGGCGGCCCGCCGGGGGCACGGGAAAGGGCCCGGCCCGGGGGAATCTCCCCGGGCCGGGCCCCGCGTCATCACCGTGCGGTCAGTCGCCGATCCCGGCGAGCTCCCGCAGCCGACGGGCCTGCGCCGCCCGTTCGGCCGAACGCTGCTCGTCGAAGGAGCGCCCGGCGGCGCCCTGCAGCAGCGCCTTGGTCTCGATCACCGCGCCGCGCGGAGCGGCCAGCAGGGCCGCCGCGAGGTCCCGGGCGGCGGCGTCCAGCTCCTCGCCCGGCACCACCAGGTTGGCCAGTCCGATCGCGGCGGCCTCCTCGGCCCCCACCCAGCGGCCGGTCGCGCAGATCTCCAGCGCCCGCGCGTAGCCGACGAGTTCAGTGAGCGGCTTGGTGCCGGCCAGGTCCGGGACGAGGCCCAGCGAGGTCTCCTTCATCGCGAACCGGACGTCCTCGGCGACCACCCGCAGGTCGCAGCCGAGGGCCAGCTGGAAGCCCGCGCCGACGGCGTGGCCCTGGACCGCCGCGACGGAGACCAGGTCCGGACGGCGCCACCAGGTGAAGGCCTCCTGGTACGAGGCGATGGCGGCGTCCAGCTCCTGATCGGAGGAGGCGGCGAGCTGGAGGAAGGTGGGCTCGCCCGGGATGCCCTCGGGGGTGAACATGGCCCGGTCCAGCCCGGCGGAGAAGGAGACCCCCTCCGCGCGCAGCAGCACCACCCGGACGCTGCCGGGAAGGTCGCACCCGGCGGCGGCGAGGGCGCGCCAGAGCGCCGGCGACTGGGCGTTGCGCCGCTTGGGTCGGCACAGGGTCACGACGGCGAGTTCACCGTGGATCTCCAGGCGGACGCCGTCCCGCTCCCAACTCGGGGCCTGCGGGTCGGTGGCGGGAGCGGTCATGCGGGGAACCTCCGGTGGCGAGGGACGTGGCTACCGGAGAGTAACAAACCTCGACGCGCAAGGGCAGGGGCCCCGACCGGGAAGGATCGACGGGGCCCGGGACACTCGGCGGGGGAACGAAGGAGACGGTCCCGGGAGAAATGAACGGACTTCGGAAAACGGGGGACGGACGACACCCCGGACATGACGATCGGCGGCCGGTCCACACGACCCGAGGGCGGACGCCCGGCTGAATGGTCAACCGTCGTCTCCTCGGTCGGCGTCCTGCCGCCGCGTCATCCAGCCAATGGCTGACGAACCGTCAGGAACTGGCCCCGGCAGTCGCTTTGTTCTTGCCCCGCGTGGCACCGCCGCGGCCCCGGAGAATGACTCCGGATTCGCTCAGCATCCGGTGCACGAAGCCGTACGAACGACCGGTCTCCTCCGCGAGAGCGCGAATGCTCGCCCCGGAGTCGTACTTCTTCTTGAGATCGGCCGCGAGCTTCTCACGCGCGGCACCGGTCACCCGGCTGCCCTTTTTCAGAGTCTCGGCCACCCGTGCCTCCTCGTAGCGTTGCTCGGTCAGATTCCCATGATCACCCATCCACCGCGTCCTGGCCACCCATTCGACAAGGTCGATGTCGGAATTGCGTGGTCCACCGGTGGTGATCCGAGCGCAGCAGGGCGCTCACACAGAGTGCGCGCCCCCGGACTGATGCCGCCGTTTGCCGAAAAAGAGCTGATCAGCAGCGTCGGCCCGACCACGATCGAGTGGCGGGCCGACGGAAAGTCCTTAAACGGAATCCAGGTCTACTTCATTCCCGGACACGCCGAAAGGACTAGATATTCTCATCCAAAAAGCGGATCTCGCGTCTACTTCCGGTCAGGCCAGCGAGACCAGATCGGCGTAGCCCGGGTTCCACAGGTCCTCCACGCCGTCCGGCAGCAGGATGATCCGCTCCGGGTCGAGCGCCTCGACCGCGCCCTCGTCGTGGGTGACCAGCACGACGGCGCCGGAGAACTCGCGCAGCGCGCCCAGGATCTCCTCGCGGCTGGCCGGGTCGAGGTTGTTGGTGGGCTCGTCGAGCAGCAGCACGTTGGCGGAGGAGACCACCAGGGTGGCCAGCGCCAGACGGGTCTTCTCACCACCGGAGAGCACCCCGGCCGGCTTGTCCACGTCGTCCCCGGAGAACAGGAAGGAGCCGAGGATCTTGCGGATCTGCACCAGGTCGGTGTCCGGCGCGGCCGAGCGCATGTTCTCCAGGACGCTGCGGTCCGGGTCGAGCGTCTCGTGCTCCTGGGCGTAGTAGCCGATCTTCAGGCCGTGGCCCGGGATCACCTCGCCGGTGTCCGGCGCCTCCACCCCGGCCAGCATCCGCAGCAGGGTGGTCTTGCCGGCGCCGTTGAAGCCCAGCACGACGACCCGGGAGCCCCGGTCGATCGCCAGGTCGACGTCGGTGAAGATCTCCAGCGAGCCGTAGGACTTGGACAGGCCGCTGGCGGTCAGCGGGGTCTTGCCGCAGGGGGCCGGGTCGGGGAAGCGCAGCTTGGCGACCTTGTCGTTCACCCGGACCTGCTCCAGGCCGGAGAGCAGCTTGTCGGCGCGGCGGGCCATGTTCTGCGCGGCCACCGTCTTGGTCGCCTTGGCGCGCATCTTGTCGGCCTGCGCGTTCAGGGTCGCGGCCTTCTTCTCGGCGTTGGCGCGCTCGCGCTTGCGGCGCTTCTCGTCGTCCTCGCGCTGCTGCTGGTACTGCTTCCAGCCCATGTTGTAGACGTCGATGGCGGAGCGGTTGGCGTCCAGGTAGAAGACCTTGTTGACGACCGTCTCGACCAGGTCGACGTCGTGCGAGATGACGATGAAGCCGCCCTTGTACGTCTTCAGGAAGTCCCGCAGCCAGACGATCGAGTCCGCGTCCAGGTGGTTGGTGGGCTCGTCGAGCAGCAGCACGTCGGAGTCCGAGAAGAGGATCCGGGCGAGCTCGACGCGGCGGCGCTGACCACCGGAGAGGGTGTGCAGCGGCTGGGCGAGGATGCGGTCCGGCAGACCCAGCGCGGCGGCGATGGTGGCGGCCTCGGCCTCGGCGGCGTACCCGCCCTTGGTGAGGAACTCGGTCTCCAGCCGGGCGTACTTCTTCATCGCGTTGTCCCGGGTGGCGCCCTGGCCGTTGGCCATCCGGTCCTCGTTCTCGCGCATCTTCTTCAGCACGGTGTCGAGGCCGCGGGCGGACAGGATGCGGTCCTTGGCGAGGACGTCCAGGTCGCCGGTGCGCGGGTCCTGCGGGAGGTAGCCGACCTCGCCCGAACGGGTGACGGTTCCGGCGGCCGGCAGGCCCTCGCCGGCCAGCACCTTGGTGAGCGTCGTCTTGCCGGCGCCGTTGCGGCCGACCAGGCCGATCCGGTCACCGGCGGCGACCTTGAAGCTCGCGGACTCGATCAGGATCCGGGCACCGGCACGCAGTTCGAGGGCGTTGGCGGAAATCATGGCTGGGGACTACTCCTGGGACGTGGGCGGGCGGCCGGGTGCGACGGACCCGGGGCCGGGTTGGCATGAGGGGGGCTTCATCGGCGGTCGGCGCGGCCCTCGCGGCGCCGCCGCCCGCTATTGCCCGGAGAAGATAGCCATGACGGCAAGTCTACCGGGCCCCGTACCGCCCCCGGGGAAGTACCGCCCAGGGGTATCCACCGGCCCGCCGGCCCACCGACCGGAGGCCGTCCCGGCTACTGGGGCTGCCCGGCCGGCTGGTCCCCCGCGGGGGCTCCGGCGGCCGCCGGGGCGTCCGGGGCCGGGTTCCCGGCCGGGGCCTGGCCGGCGGCCGGGTCCGCCGCGCAGCCGCCCTGCGGCCGGACCGCCGCGAACGGCGCCCCCACGCTGCCGCAGGCCGTCTCGGGCGCGGCCGCCTTGGTGTCGAACACCCGGGGCGGGACGACCGGGCCGTCGGTGATCTCCACCCGGCTGCGGTCCAGCACCTTGACCGTGGCCGTCGGGCCGGTGCTCGTCGACCAGCCGTTGCTGTCCAGCCGGTAGCCGGTGATGCCGCCGGAGACGGCCTGCCCGCTGCTGTTGGTGCAGGTGCGCGGGATCAGCACGGCGTAGTCGGTGTGGACGGCGCGCAGCGGGTCGTAGACGCAGCCGCCGGAGGGCTTGTCGTTGTAGCGCAGGTCGCCGTCGGCGTCGCGCAGGCCCATGGTGAGGTTCGGGGTGACCAGGGCCAGCCAGGGCGAGCCGTCCCGCTGGACGGTGTGCAGCGCGGCCGCGGCCCGCTGCTTGGCGAGCGCCTTGCGCTGGGCGTCGGTCCGCTTGTCGGCGCCGGGCTCGCCGTCGCCGTGCAGCCAGTCGGCCAGGCCGGGCACCACCCGGTGCCAGCGCACCTCGTGGTCGCCGGGGCGCACCGAGGTGACCATGCCGTCGTCCCAGACCACGATCGCGTTGTCGCCGGCCATCGCCAGGTAGAGCGCCTCGACGCCCTCGCGGCGGTAGGACCAGGCCTGCTCGCCGGTCTGCTGGTGGAAGGCCTCCAGGCCCGGGCCCACCCGCAGGTCGAGGTCGGCCGAGCCGAGCGACTCGGAGTTCACCGGCGTCGCCCCCGCATCGCCCGGTCCCGCGACCCGGTCGCCGAACGGCACCGGCTTGTTCGCGTGCGCCGCCGCCCCGGCCGCAAGGACCAGCACCACCGCCGAGGCAGGCAGGATCGAGCGGGGGGTCAGTACACGCAGAGGCTTCCAGGACACGGCCGGAGCGTACCTTTCACCGGGTACGCGAGTCAGCCCGGTTCCGCCGCCGCCGGGCCCCGCCGGGCGTCCACCGGGCCCCGCGCGCCCTCCCCGCGCGCCCGCCCGCCCACCTGCGCCGTCGGGGCCGTGGCCGCTCCGCCGGGTCCGCCGGAGCGGGCCGGACGGGCCCGGCCGGACCGTTACAGATCTGATACCTGAGCACCGGCCACCGGTCGTTGCGGCAGACGGCGTTCGAATGGCGCCCACTTTAGGGTGACATTCGGCTTTTTCGTCCCCCTTCGGGCCTACTGTCGGCCAGCGGGGCGTCACGGTCCGTCCACGCCGAGACCGTGCGCCCCGCCCACGCGACGTCCGGAGGAGAGCACCATGCGAATCGGCCGCCTGACGCTGGCCGCCGCCACCCTGCTGCTGATGGCCACGGCCAGCGTCCCGGCGGGGACGCCGTTCAGCCAGACCGAACGGCACACCCTCTCCTCGGACGCCGTCGAGCCGCGCGGCGCGGCCCCCCGCCCTCCGGTCCAGCGGCCGAACCACGAGCCGCCGTTCGGCGCCTTCGTCGGCTCCTGGGACAACCACATCCCGCAGATCCGCCAGTACGCGCAGTGGCTCGGCGACGCGAACATGCAGGTCGGCCACACCTATCTGGCGGGCAACGACTGGAGCGACATCGAGGGCGAGGCGATGGTGCTCGGCCTCTGGTCGCAGTGGCGGCAGGCCGACCCGTCCCGGCTGCTGGTGCTCGGCGTGCCGATGCTGGTGCCCAACGAGGCGAACGTGCCGGACGGCGAGGTCGCCAGGCTGCTCGCCCAGGGGGAGCGCGGGGACTTCGACGCGCACTTCCTCAAGCTCGCGCGCCGGTTGGTCGCGCTGGGCGGCGCGGACACCGTGCTCACGCTCGGCTGGGAGATGAACGGCACCACCTACACCCACCGCTGCAAGCCCGACCCGTCCGCGTGGAAGGCGTACTGGCGGCGGATCGTCGGGGTGATGCGCTCGGTGCCCGGCCAGCGCTTCCGCTTCGACTTCGCCCCCAGCCGGGGCCTGGACGCCGTCCCGTGGACCAAGTGCTACCCCGGCGACGACGTGGTCGACATCATCGGCATGGACAGCTACGACCAGCCCGCCGGCGGCACCTTCGACGACTACGTGCGCGAGCCGTACGGCCTCCAGGACCAGGTGGAGTTCGCCGCCAAGCGCGGCAAGCCGGTCTCCTACCCGGAGTGGGGGTTGTTCCGCAACGGCGACAACCCCGAGTACGTGCGCCGGATGGTCGACTGGATCCGCACCCACGACACCGCCTACCAGACCGTCACCGACTACTGTCCGCACGGCTTCTTCGAGTGCGACCGCAATCCCCGCTCGGCGACGACGTTCAAGCAGCTGATGTCCGGTTCGAAGGGGGCCCCGGCGCCGGAAGGGGTGCCGGCGCCGCCCACCGCCCCGGCACCGGCTCCGGAGGACCCGCCGGACGCGCCCGCCGTACCCGCCGCCCCCGCCGTGCCCGGGGGTGGCGCCACCCCGAGCCGGGCGGCGAGCCCGTCGACCCGTCCGACGGCCCCCAAGCCGACGCACAAGCCGACGGGCGGCGCGCGGCACGCCCGGCACTGAGCGGTCAGCTGCGGCGGCGGGCCAGCAGCGCCTCCTTGAGGCGGGGGAAGCGGGTGCGCAGCTGGTGCGCCGCCGCCTGCCGGGCGCGCACCGCCCCGGCCCGGACGGCGGCCGCCGGTGCCGCCCCCGCCGGGCCGAGCAGCAGCCGCTGGTTGGCCAGCTGGTCCGGCCGCCACCGCTGCTTGTACGGCTCCTGGCCGCGCAGCAGGCCGAGCAGCGGGACGCCGGCGCCGACCGTCTCGTCCAGCGCCGCGCTGAACAGCAGTCCGGCGATGTCCAGCCGCTCGCGCAGCACCGGGTGCGCCCCGTACATGTACAGCCCGCCGAAGGACGGGCAGAGCAGCAGCAGGTTGACCGCGACCAGCTGGCCGTCCAGGTGGAACTGGTGGACGGCGGCCCGGCCGGCGGCGACCAGTCCGGTGCTGGACTCGGCCAGGTGCCGGGCGAACCGCTCGGTGCGGTGCTCGGGCGTGACGCCGCGCGCCTGCCACTGCAGGAAGTGCAGCCGCAGCATCGCGTCCAGCGCCTGCGGCACCTCCGCCACCGGGGTCGAGCGGACCTCCACCCCGGCCTCGGCGATCTTGCGGAGCTTCACCCGGCTGCGCTGGGCGGTCTTGCCGGGCACCCGCTTGAGCAGCCGGTCCATCGGGACGGCCGGCAGGTACTGGCAGAGCGAGTCCTGGTAGCGGCGGCGGCTGCCGCGCCAGTGCCCGTACACCCGGTGCACCGCCGCCTCGGGGTGCACCTCGCGCAGCTCCAGCCAGTGCCAGGGGCGGGTGAGCGGGAGCGCGGCGGCGAACTCGGCGGCGGCCCGGTCGGCGCACTCGTCGTCGAGCAGGACGTCGGTGTAGTCGACCAGCCCGCCGCCGAGGCCGGTCAGGCCGCCGAGCGGCCCGCCGCGGCGCACGAAGGCGCCCGCGCCGACCAGCCGGCCGTCCCGGCGGACCAGCACCACGAGCAGGCCGCCGGGGCGGCCGTAGTGGCGCCACCAGGAGCGCTGCCAGTCCGCGGCCTGGAAGAAGGTGGCGGTCCGGCAGCGGGCGGCCAGGTCGTCCCACTCCTCGGCGAGGGCGTCCAGGGCGTCGTCCTCGCAGCGCAGCTCGGTGGTCCAGGCCGGCGCCGTCGCCTGGGCGGGCAGGCCGCCTCTGCGGGTCTCGGTGCTCATCGACCGCCCCCGACCGGGGCCTGCTGCCGGGCGGGGGCCTGCTCCGCGGTGGCGGGGGCCGGCGCCTCGGCCGGGGGCTGCTCCGCCGCCGGGGGCTCGGCGGCGGCCTGCGTGTCGGCCTTCGCGGCGGGCTTCCCGGCGGGCTTCTTCTCGGCCTTCTCCGGGGCCTTCACCGGGACCTTCACGCTCTTGGTCCCGGCCTTGGGCTCGGTCTTGGGCTCGACCGCGGCCTTGGGCTCGGCCTTGGGACCCGCGGCGGGCTTGGGCTCGGTCCCGGCCCCGGCCGGCTCCTCGCGGCGCGGGCGCGGGGTCGCCGGGACGGCCACCGGCGCGGACGCGGCGGGGGCCTGCGGCACCCGCGAGGCCCGCGGCACCTGCGGCACCTGCGGCGTCGCGGGGCTCCCGACGGCCTCCGGCGCCGCCGGGGCACCCCGGCGGCGGGTCATCATCACCAGCGCGCCCAGCAGCAGCCCGGTCGCGCCGCCGACCGCGACGTCCAGCTTCCCGGACGGCGTGGTCGGCCTGTCCGGCGCGGCGGCCGGGGAGAGCGTCACCAGCCGGACGTTGGTGTCCTTGCTGCTGGTGTTGGCGAAGGCGACCAGCGAGCGGGCCACCGCGTCGGCCGTCCGGGCGGCGTCCTGGGGGCGCTCCCCGGTCCCGGTGATCTCGATCATCGGGGCGTCCGGGGAGGTCGTCCCGTGCACCAGGGACTCCAGCTCGGACCGGGTGTGGCCGGTCTCGGCGGCCGCCACCCCGAGCACCTGCGGCTGCCCGGCCAGCCGGCCGTACGCCTGGGCGAAGTTGGTCGCGATCGCGGCCTCCCCGGGGTTCTGCGCGACCACGAGGACGTAGGCGTTCGCGGCGTACGACGGGGACGCGGCGACGGCGTACCCGGCGCCGACCGCGGCGCCCAGCGGAACCGCGAGCACCACCGGCCACCAGCGGCGGACCAGGCGGCGGGCGCTTCGGCGCGGTGTGGTCATGGGTGTTGCTCCTTGGGTCTGGTACGGCGGTTCCGGCGGTGGCGGGCGGTCAGACGCGGGCCAGCCGGTCGTAGAGGGCGCCCAGGTCGGCGGCGACCCGGACGATGTCGTAGTGGCCGACGGCCGGGGGGTGCGGCAGCGGGTCGGCGGTGTGCCCGCTGAGCGGCCGCAGGTCGCGCAGCGCGGCGGCGTAGGCGGCGGGCTCGGAGGGGACGCGGCGGGCCTGCGGGGCGGCCCTGGGCGGCAGTTCGTCGAGCGCCGGGCAGGCGCTGTAGCGCACCGGCAGCCCGGCCGCGAGGCCCTCCAGGACGCCGAGGCCGAAGGTCTCCGCGGTGGAGGGGGCGGCCAGCACGTCCAGGGCGGCCAGCAGTTCGGGGACGTCGTCGCGCTCCCCGGTGAGCACCAGCCGGTCCCGCACGCCGAGTTCGGCGGCCCGGCGCTCCAGCGCGGCGCGCTCCGGACCCTCGCCGACCAGCACCAGCCGGGTGGCCGGGTCGAGCTCGGCGAGCGCCTCGACCAGCACCTCGAAGCGCTTGCCGGGCACCAGCCGGCCCACCCCGCCGACCACCCAGCCCCCGTACGGCAGCCCGAGCTCGGCCCGCAGCCGGCGGCGGACGGCGGCCCGTTCGGCGGGCGGGAGGCGGTAGCGGGAGGTGTCGATGCCGTTCGGGATCAGCTCGATCCGGGCCGGTGGGACGCCCCAGGAACGCAGCGTCTGGGCGACCTGGCGGGAGACCGCGACGGTGGTGCTGCCGAGCCGTTCGGCCGCCAGGTAGAGGCCCTTGACGCCCCGGGTGACCGGGCGGCCCTCGATCACCCCGGCGTGCAGCGAGTGCTCGGTGGAGACCACCGCGCGCACCCCGGCCAGCCGGGCGGCCGTCCGGCCGTACAGCTGGGCCCGGTACAGGTGGGTGTGCACCAGGTCGTAGCGGCCGGCCCGGACCAGCCGGACCAGTCGGGGCAGCGCGCCGAGGTCCCGGTTGCCGCGCATGCCGAGGTGGTGGACGGTGACGCCGTCGGCGCGCAGCGCCTCGGCGACCGTGCCGGGGTTGGTCAGGGCGAGCACCTCGCACTGCTGGTGCGCCGGCAGGTGCCGCAGCAGCAGGTGCAGTTGGCGCTCGGCGCCGCCGGCGGCCAGGCCGGTGACGATGTGCAGCACCCTCATGGCCGGGGCTCCCGGCGGGCGTGGCGCAGCCCGGTGACGGCGTCCCGCAACCGGTGCCGGCCCTGCTTGGCGCGCAGCCGCCAGGCGCCGTCGCGGTCGCCGACGTAGCAGCGGGGCAGGGCGAAGCGGCCGGTGAGCGGGGAGTGCGCGATGGCGCAGGCGTGGTCGTACCCGGCGTCGCGCACGGCCAGGGCGGCGGGCAGGTCGACGGCGCCGTACGGGTAGCAGAAGCCGGTGACCGGGCCGCCGACGGCCTCCTCCAGCAGCCGCCGGCTCTCCCGGGCCTGGACGGCGAGGGCCTCGGGCGGCAGGCCGGGCAGCGCCCGGTGGCCGAGGCCGTGCGAGCCGATCTCCCAGCCGGCGCCGGCGAGCCCGGTGACCTCCTGGACGGTGAGCAGCCGCTTGCGCGGGCCCTCGGTGTCCCAGCCGTTGTCCCGGCCGAGCAGGTCGGCGACCACGTACGCGGTGGCGGTGAAGCCGTACGCCTGGAGGGTCGGCACCGCGTACCGGGCGATGTCGGCGTAGCCGTCGTCGAAGGTCAGGCCGACCAGCCTGTCGTCCCGGCCGAGGGCGTGGGCCCGCATCAGCTCGCGGACGGAGACGCCGCGTCGGCCGCTCCGGTACAGCCAGCCGATCTGTTCGGCGAACCGCTCGGGGCTGACGGTGAGCCGGTAGGGGTCTTCCTGCTCGACCGCCACCGAGTGGTACATCAGGATCCACGGCGAGGCGGAGCCGGGGACCGGCGGTGCGCCGAGCGGGTGGCGGCTCCTGGGCGGTCGTGCCCGGTCCGGCGGTGCGCTCTGGAGGCCCGCCCGGGCCGAACGGACGGTTCCCCGTTCATTGTCCATCGGGACGCTTCCCTTCTTCGGCGGCGGTTGGCGGGTTCCGGACGGGCCCCAGGGCCCGGGCGAGGGCGAGGACCGGGCCGCGCACCTCGCGGGCGCCGAGCCCGGTGCCGAGGGCCGCGAAGGCCAGCGCCACGGTGAGGCCCCCGAGGAGGGTCGACAGCAGGGGGTCGGCGGCCAGCCCGGCGGCGGCGGTGCCGAGCACGGTGGCCCCGGCGGCGGCGGCCACCAGCCGGCCGTGGCCGCCGAGCACCCGGTGCAGCCGCAGCGGGATGCCGCGCAGCACCAGGCCGTGCAGCAGCAGTGCGGCGGCGGCGGTGATCCCGGCCGCGTTTCCGGCGGCCAGTCCCAGGGCGCCGAAGCGGGGCGTGGCGAGCAGGCCGGTGGCGACGGTGACGCCGAGGCCGAGCACCATCGCGGCGGCCGGGTACCAGTCCAGCAGCCGGCGGCCGTCCTCGGCGCCCGGGTCGTCGGCCCGGCGGACCACCGGGCGCAGCGAGAAGTACGGACGGACCATCACGCCGATCAGCGCCTGGGCGGGCAGGCCGAAGCTGTACACCCGGATGACGTCGGCGGTGGCGGCGGTGTCGTGCGGGCCGAAGGCGCCGCGCTCGAACAGCAGCGAGACCACCGAGGGGGCGCAGGCCATCAGGAAGGCGGTGCCGAACAGGACGACGGCCGCCGCCTGGCCGAGGTCCTTCTCCACCCGGTCGCGGGCGGCGGTGAGGTCCCCGGCGGCCAGCGCCCGGGCGACCAGCGGGAAGGTGACGGTGCAGATCAGCAGGCCCGCCGTCATGGCGAGCTGGGAGACCTTGGCGGCGTAGTTGAGGTGCGAGATGGTGCCGGGCGGCAGGGCCGAGCCGAGGTAGCGCTCGACGAAGACCTGGGACTGCCGGGTGAGCGTGAAGGCGGCCACCGGCAGCAGGGCGAGCGGCATCAGCACCAGGGCCCGGCGCGAGCGGCGGCCCCGGCCGGTGCCGGGCGGGCCCTGGCGCAGCCGGCGCAGGAACGGGCCGACCAGCAGACCGGCCATCAGCAGGCTGCCGCCCGCGACGCCGAGGGCGGCGGACCGCACGCCGAGGTAGGAGTGGAGGCAGAGCAGGACGGCGAGGATGCCGAGGTTGTAGGCGACGTAGATGCCGGCCGGGGCGGTGAAGCGGTGGTGGGCGCGCAGCGCGGCGGCCAGATAGCCGGCCACTCCGAAGGGCAGCACGGTGACCGCGGTGATCCGGGTGCAGGTGACGGCCAGGCCGGGGTCGGTGAGGCCGGGGGCGAGCAGGTCGACCAGTTCCGGGGCGCCCAGGGCGACGGCCAGGGCGAGGCCGCTGAGCGCGAGCAGCAGCCAGGGCAGGGTGGCGCGGACCAGTTGGCGGACCGGGTCGGGGGCGTCCGGGTCCTCCTCGCGCAGCACCAGGGCGAGGGCGAACGCGGGCACCATGAGGAAGGACATGGCGTCCTCGATCAGCAGCGGCGCGGCGGTCTCCGGGACGGTCCAGGCGACCAGGAAGGCGTCGGTGCCCTGGTTGGCGCCGAAGTAGCGGGCCAGCAGGAGGTCGCGCAGCAGGCCGAGGCCGGAGCCGGCGGCGCTGAGCACGGCGGTGATGCCGAAGGCCTTGGCGAGGAAGCCCCGCCGGGGGGCCGGGTGGGGCCCGGCGGACGGGTCCCCGCCGGGGGCGCCGCGGGGGGCCGGGAGGGGGGAGGCGACGGCGGCGGGCCGGTCGGTGGTCACCGGGCCGCTCCGGTGGTCGCCGGACCGGCGGCGGGGTGCCCGGGGTGCTGTGCGGCCGCGCGGGCGGCGAGCCCGAGGACGACGGAGGTCAGCACGGTGGTGGTGCCGCCGATGTCGGAGTACAGGAAGTCGACCAGGACCCAGGTGAGCAGGGCGAGGGCGGCGAGCCCGGGGCCGCGGCGGTGGCGCAGGCAGCCGATCAGCAGGGCGAGGAAGAGCGCGGCGTAGGCGGTGATGCCGATCAGGCCCTGCTCGCTGAGCACCAGGAAGTACATGTTGTGCGGGGAGAGCAGGGGTTCGCGCTGGAAGCCGATGGTGGCGTCGGCGGCGTCGCTGCCGGAGGACAGCCGCAGCGGGGCGTGGCTGTCGCGCAGTTGCTGGAAGGCCTTGGGGCCGGCGCCGTGCACGGGGTGGTCCTGCCAGATCCGTCCGGCGGTGGACCACAGGTCGTACCGGTCGGAGACGGACTGGTCGGGGGCGGCGGAGACGGAGCCGATCGAGCTGAGCCGCTTGGTGACGCCGGAGCCGCCGAGGCCGAGGCCGCCGACCAGGACGACCGCGGCGGCCAGGCCGAGGACGGCGCCGCGCACCAGCAGCCGGGCGTCGACGCGCAGCAACAGGACGGTGGCGGCGAGGCCGGTGGCGATCCAGCTGCCGCGGCTGAAGGAGACGGCCAGCGGGAAGGCGAGGAAGGCGGCGACGGCGAACATCGCGCGGCGCAGCCGGGCGTTTCCCCCGGATCCCCGCTCCCCGAGGGCCAGGGCGAGGGCGGCGAGCAGGCCGAAGCTGACCACGCTGGACATCGCCATGATGTCGAGCGCGCCGAAGGTGCCGACGGCCCGGATCGGCTGGCCGGTGTAGGAGGCGCCGGTGTGGGTGAGGTACTGCTTCGCGCCGACCACGCCCTGGATCAGCGCGGCGAGGACGAAGGAGCCGAGCACCAGGCGCTGGTCGGTGCGGTCGCGCAGGGCGCAGAGGACGGCGGCGGGGACCAGGACGAACACCTGGGCGAGCCGGACGAAGCCGGTGACGCTGGCGGCCGGGTCGGTCGAGCCGAGGGTGGCGACGGCGGCGGCGACCACGATCCCGCCGAACAGCGCGCAGGTGGTGCGGCTGACCGCGGGCAGCCGCCCGCGCAGCAGGTTGAGCGCGGTGAGGGCGACCAGGGCCAGCGAGGCGAGGTCGGCGGCGGTGACGTGGACGGCGGCGGCGACGTCCTTCTCCCCGGTGGGCACGCAGACCAGCAGGACGGTGGCGGCGGCCAGCGGGCTGGTGCGCTCGGTGAGCGCGGGTAGGGCCGCCCGTAAGGCCGGGCGGGGGAAGGCGGGGAGGGTCAGGGCCACGAAGGGGTCAGCTCCCGTCCGGGTGGAGCATCAGGGCCGCGGTGCGGCACAGGATCTTGACGTCCTGCCAGAGGCTCCAGCTCTCGATGTAGCGGTTGTCGAAGCGGGCCCGGTCCTCGATGGAGGTGTCCCCGCGCAGGCCGTTGACCTGGGCCAGGCCGGTGAGGCCGACCGGGACGCGGTGGCGGTCCGCGTACTCGGGGTAGGCCTGGCCGAACCGCATGACGAAGTACGGCCGTTCGGGGCGCGGGCCGACCAGGCTCATGTCGCCGCGCAGGACGTTCCACAGCTGGGGCAGCTCGTCCAGCGAGCTCTTGCGCAGCAGCCGGCCGACGGCGCCCATCCGGTGGTCCTGGGAGATGTTCCAGCGGGTGGCGGACTCGTGCTCGTTGCTCGGGCGCAGGGTGCGGAACTTGAGGACGGTGAAGACCCGGCCGTCCAGGCCGGTGCGCTGCTGGCGGAAGAGCACGCCGGGGCCGGTGTCGAAGCGGACGGCGAGGGCGCAGAGCACCAGGACGGGGGCGAGCAGCAGCAGGCCGACCGCGGCGGCGGTGACGTCCAGGGCGCGCTTGGCGGCCCAGCCGGGGCGGCGCATCGCGGGGCTGCCGAGCCGCAGGCAGGGGAAGCCCCACAGGTGGTCGCCGCCGGTGATCGGGGCGGCGGGCAGCGAGCCGTACTCGCGCAGCGCGGGCACCAGCCAGACCTGGCAGCCGAGCTGGGCGGCGTCGCGCAGGGTGGCGGCGGTCTCGGCCTCGTCGGCGGCGCCGGCGGTGGCGATCACGTGCTGGACGCCGTGCCGGCGCACCTCGCGCTCCAGTGCCTCGCGGCCGCCGAGCACGGGCAGGTCGGTGTCGCCGGGCAGCAGCGGCGGGTCCGCGTCGAGGAAGCCGACCGGGCGCATCCCGTACTCGCCGTGCGCGCGGAGGGCGGCGGCGACCCGGCGGCCGAGCCGGCCGGCGCCGAGCACCAGGACGGGGCTGGGGCGGCTGCGGCGGATCCGCCGGACCAGGTGGTAGAGGACGGCGCGGCCGACGGCCACGATCAGCAGCTGGGCGCCGAGCAGGACGGTGAGCCGGGCCGGGCTGGCCGGGCCGCAGTCGGGCCAGTGGCCGCCGAGGCCGCCGGACAGGGTGACGGCGAAGGCGGTGGCGACCACGGCCCGGGCGGACAGCGCGGGCAGTTCGTCCAGGACGGACAGGGTGAGCCGGGGGCGGTAGAGGCCGCCGGCCAGGTTGAGCAGGAGCAGCAGGGGCAGGACGGCGGGGACGCCGAGCAGCGGGTCGAGCGGGGCGGCCGGGTCGAAGGCGCGGTTGGCGATGCCGCCGGCGGAGCACAGCGCGATGACGTCGGCCTGGACCAGGGCGAGTGACAGGGCCAGCCGGGAGCGGACCGTCCCACGGGACCGGTGCTGCGGCGGGACCGTCCGGAGGTGCGCCGCCCCCGCCGGCCGGTCGAGCAGCCCGGTGCCGGGCCGGCGGGGGCCGGACAGGGGTCCGCTCGATCGCGGCACACTCTCGTGGTCAATGGTCATCAGCGCACGATCTCCCCTGCTGTGTGCCCGGGGTGACGGTGCCCCGGCACCGGTTGGCGCGGGGCGGCCGTCCCGGCCCGGTGGGCGCGGTCCTGACAGCACCTGCTGCCGCTCGCGGCTTCCGGATGTCCGGCGGCGGGGCCGATCGCAAAGGAACTGGTCACGAAGAAGTCGGTCGCGAGGGGCCCAGCCGTGAATTCCCGACATGAAATCCGAACGAAGCAGGCAAAATCCGACAATACAGAACCGGGCGGTACAGGCCGGAAGTTGACTTGCCGATTCATTCCAGCCGCCCATTAATAGGTATTTCGGATTTGACGCCTCGCCTCCCTATCCGGCCGAGGGTGCGAATACGACAACGCCGGAAACGGCGGGCATTCACGGCATGTGAAACGATCAGATCCGCTCTGGGACACGGGCCCGGCGCCGCCCCGCCGCCGGTCCCGCGCCCAGCAGGTGGCGGTAGAGGACGTCAACCTGTTCGACCACGGTGCGCACGTCGTGCCGGCCCACCACGTGCTCGCGCAACCGGGCGCCGCGCCGCTCGCATTCGATCGGATCTGACAGCGCGTCCCCCATACGGGTGGCGAGGGCCCGCGCGTCCTCGGGCGGGACCACCGCGTGCGCCAGCTCGGACGGCGGCAGGCACTCCCGGGCGCCGGGCACGTCGGTCAGCAGCACCGGACGGGCGGCCGCCATCGCCTCCAGCGGGGCCAGCGCCATCCCCTCCCAGCGTGAGGGCAGCACCACCAGGTCGGCCGCCGCCAGCCACGGGCGCGGGTCCGGCACGTCCCCGACCAGCCGGATCCGGGCGGGCTCGGCGGTCTGCCGGACCAGCTCCGCGACCCGCTGCTCCTCCGGCCCGCCGCCGACCAGGGCCAGCCGGGCCCGCGGCACCCGGCGCAGCACCTCCGGCCAGGCGGCCAGCAGCACGTCCTGGCCCTTCTGCCGGCACAGCCGCCCGACGCACACCGCGAGCGGGGCCTCCAGGTCCAGGCCGAGCGCGATCCGGGCGGCGCGGCGGTCGGCGGGCGCGTAGTGGCGCACGTCCACGCCGTTGGGCACCACCGCCCAGTCGGCGTGCAGCCCGGCCGCCACGCCGTCGGCCCGCTCCTGGACGCTGACGCACAGCAGCCGGTGCGACCAGCGGGTGGCGAAGCGCTCCCAGCGCAGCGTGGCGGCGGCCAGCGCGCCGTCGACGGCGGCGAAGGACCAGGCGTGCGGCTGGAAGACGGTCGGCACCGTGCCGTGCACCGCGAGCCGCCCGGCCAACCCGGCCTTGGCGCTGTGCAGGTGGACCACGTCGGGGGCGGCCGCCCGGACGATCCGGCGCAGCCGCCAGGCCTCGGCGGGGGTGCCCGGGCCGGGCGGGCGCCGGGCGGGCCAGTCCTGGACCAGCGCGCCCACCGCGGCGGCCTCCGCGGCCAGCCGCCCGCCGCGCGGGCAGGCGACCAGCACCCGGTGGCCGGCCTCCCGCTGGCCCCGGACCAGATCGGCGACGACGCGGGCGACCCCGCCGTCCACCGGTTGGGAAATGTGAAGGATCGTCATATGCACGGCGGCGAGCCTAGGGTGGCCCACCGGTGCCGGGCGGCCCCCGTCACCCGCAGGTGGCGGTTCGGCCACCCGTACGGCTTTCGGCTCGTACGGGAGACCGAACCGCTCGAATCCCCGGGCGATTCGAGCGGTTCGATGGATCTACGCGCGCGAATCGCGCGGTTGGCGAATCCGCGGGGCCGGCGGACCGCGGTGGTCCCGGCGGCCCCACGTGGACCTCAGCGGACCTCAGTGGACCTCGGTGGGCCTCAGCGGACCTCGGCGGCCAGGTTGGCCAGCACCTGGTCGTGGATCCGGTTCAGGCCCTTCGGGGCGAAGGTGCGCTCGAAGAAGCCGCCGATGCCGGTGGCGCCCTGCCAGGTGGCGGTCACGGTGACCTTGGCGCGGCCCTCGCCGACGGCCGAGACGGTCCAGGTGATCACCATGCTGGAGTTGGCGTCCTTCTCGACCAGCTGGTCGGGCTCGGGCGCGGAGACGGTGAAGAGGCAGTCGCGCACCCGCTTCTCGGTGGCCTGGAGCTTCCAGTGCACCTGGGTGCCGGCGCCGGTGCCGCCGACCCGCACCTCGTACTCGCTGTACTGCGCGGGCAGCAGCTTCGGGCGGGTCACCTGGTAGTCGGCCAGCGCCTCGTACACCCGCTCGGGCGCGGCGTCGTAGACCCGCTCGGTGGTGGCCTGCACCTGTCCCATGACCTTGCTCTCCTCATGTGGTGGGAACCGCTCTGTCCGGCAAGCCAATCACAGGGTCCCGCCCGCGACGCGGCGGGATAGGGTGGCCGGTGTGCTCGATCTGGTGACTGCTGTGCGCTACGTCGACCCGCTGCGGGCCGGCGGCTCCGTTCCGGGCGTGGTGGAGACCGACGACCTAGGCACGTACGTGGTCAAGTTCACCGGGGCCGCGCAGGGCCGCAAGGCGCTGATCGCCGAGGTCATCGTCGGTGAGCTGGCCCGGCGGCTGGGCCTGCGGGTGCCGGAGCTGCGGCTGGTGGACTTCGACCCGGCCGTCGCCGCGGACGAACCGGACGCCGAGATCCAGGACATGCTCAAGGCCAGCGCCGGGGTCAACCTCGGGATGGACCTGCTGCCCGGCGCGCGGGACTTCCGGCCGGGGATGATCACGGTGGACTCGGCCGAGGCCGGCCGGGTGGTCTGGCTGGACGCCCTGACCGGCAACGTCGACCGCACCGTGCACAACCCCAACCTGGTGGTCTGGCACGGGCGGCTCTGGCTGATCGACAACGGCGCCGCGCTGATCTTCCACCACCGCTGGGCGGGGGCCGAGGCCTCGGTCGGCAAGCGGTACGACCTCAGCGCCCACGCGCTCGGCGGCTCGGCCCCGGACGTCCGGCTGGCCGACGAGGAGCTCGGGCCGCTGGTCACCGTGCCGCTGCTGGAGGAGGTGGCGGCGCTCGTCCCGGACGAGTGGCTGGCCGGCGAGCCCGGCTTCGACTCGGTGGACGCCGTCCGGCACGCCTACGTCGCCCACCTCGCCGCCCGGGTGGTGCTCTCCGAGGAGTGGCTGCCGGAGGGCTTCGCCACGCCCGAGCAGCTGCGCGAGGCGGAGCGGCGGCGGGCGGCCCGGACCAGGGCCGGGCGGCCGGCCTGGCTGCGGGACGTACCGGACCTGCACGGCAAGCCGTCGGTGGAGACGGCCTGGGAGCAGTACGCCGACGAGGGCTAGCCGGGTTCGGGCCCGACGCGGCCGGAACGCCGACGGGTGGGAACGCGACCGGGGAGCGGACCCAGTGGGCCCGCTCCCCGGTTCTACTGTTCAGTGCTGTCCGCGGTCAGCGCGTCAGCGCCACCACTGGACCGCCTTCTCGGCGTTGACCAGGCCCGCGCCGTAGAAGCCGTTGTCGTTCGTGGTGCCCTCGCAGGTGGCCTTCCAGGCACCGGCGCCGCCCGGGTTGAACTCGCCCTTCGGGCACGGGACGGACTCGGCGTGGCTGGTCAGCATCTCGGTCAGCTCGTCCGGGCTGGCCCACGGGAAGGTGCTGGCGAGCAGCGCGACCACGCCGGCGACGTGCGGGGTGGCCATCGAGGTGCCCTGCATGTAGCCGTACTTGCCACCGGGGATGGTGGACAGGATGCGGCCGTCCTTGTCGGGGGTGTCCGGGAGCTGGAAGCGGCGGTCGCCACCGGGCGCGGTGACGGAGACGACGCCCTTGCCGTAGCTGGAGTAGTACGCCTTGACACCCTCGGAGCCCACCGCGGAGACGGCGACGACGCCGGGCAGCTCGGTCGGCAGCGACAGGCAGTCGTTGGTGACCGGGCGGGAGGCGGGGGTGGTGTCGTCCGGGCTCGCCACGTCGACGGTCTTGTGCGCCAGGTCGAGGTTCTCGTTACCGGCGGCGGCGACGTTGAGGACGCCCTTGCGCTGCGAGAAGGCGACGGCCTTGCGGACGGCGTCCGAGATGGCGGCCTGGTCCTTGTCCGTCTTGCAGTTGAACATCCACGGGTCGACGAAGTAGCTGTTGTTGGTCACCTTGAAGCCGTGCTCGCCGGCCCAGACGAAGCCGCAGACCGCGTTCTCCGGGTAGATGAACCCGCCGTCGTCGACGACCTTGACGGCGGCCAGCTTGACGTTCGGCGCGACACCGACGATGCCCTTGCCGTTCTTGGCGGCGCCGATGGTGCCGGCCACGTGGGTGCCGTGGTCGCTGGTGGTCGGCTGCCAGGCCTTCCAGTCGGTGTTCGTCTTGCCGTCGATGCAGGAGACCGACTGCGAGGCGTCCACGTTGGCGGCCAGGTCCTCGTGGGTGGCGTCGATGCCGGAGTCCAGGACGCCGACGGTGACGTTGCGGCTGCCGAGCGAGATCTTGTGGGCCTTGTCGGCACCGATCTGACGCATGTCCCACTGGTAGGCGTCGTAGGGCTCCTGGCCCGGGGCGGCCGCGGCGGCCGGCTCGGCGGCGACGTCGGCCTTGCCCTGGTCGGAGGCCTGGATGCCCTTGGTGCGGCTGGCACCGACCGAGTCGACGCCCTTGGCCAGGCGCAGCTTCTCGGCGAACTTGGTGTCGTTCGAGCGGGCGACCACGACGCCGACCTGCTCGTACGACTGGACCACCGTGCCGCCGAGGCCGGTGATGGCCTTCTCGACCTTCTGCACCTGACCGTGGTTGGCCTTGGTGTTGACGACGTAGCTCATCACCGGACCGGTCGTCGGGTCGGCCGCGGGGGCCGCGACGGCGGTGCCGGCCGGCAGCGCGAGGGCGCCGGCAGTGGCGAGCACGACGCCCACTGCCGCGTACCGGGTACCGCTGATCCGAGGAACACGCATGAGGGTTGGCCTCCCGAGTCGTCAAGGCGGCAGCTGCGGTGGCAGGTGCGCTTGGGAATGACCGGGACGCTAATGAATATTTGCTTATAAGCGCAAGAGGTAGTCATCTAATCGTCACATCTGAACCAGAAACCGGGATGCGACCGTTCGGGGGTCAACAGGGAAACAGAGGTCAAGAGTGTTAAAAAGTGATGGTTCGCCGACGTGCGGCCGCACCCCTCGGAACCTCGGCCACCAGCGCGGATCGCGCCGCTACAACGCGTACAACCGACGCGCGTTGCCGCCCGCGACCAGGCCCGCCACCCGCTCGGCGTCGGCCGCGGAACAGGCGCCGTCGGCCTGCCAGTCCGCCAGCACCGCGCCCAGTCCGTACCGGAACTGACAGGTCCCCACCAGAAAGAGTTCGGGCAGCCCGTAGGCGTCGGTGGAGAACAGCAATTTTCCGAACGGGGCCAGCTCCAGCATCTCGCCCAGCACCGCGGCCACCCGCGGCCCGGTGTAGGAGGCCGTCAGCCCGAGGTCGGTGTACACCGTCGGGAAGGCCTGGGCCAGCCAGGCGGCCTGCCGGTGGTACGGGTAGCCGTGCAGCAGCACCAGCGGGACGCCACTGGGCTCGGCGGCCCGCACGAAGTCCGTCAGCAGCGACGGGTCGGCCCGGTGCAGGGTGAGGTCCGGATCGCCGAAGCCGGTGTGGAGTTGGAGCGGCAGGCCGAGCTCGGCGCAGACGTCCACGGCCGTCCAGAGCAGGTGGTGCAGCAGCACCGGATCCGTCAGCCGGCCCCGCCCGGCGCGCAGGTGGGCGCCGGCCGCGGCCACCACGGCCGCGGTGGCGGGGCGTTCGGCGGGGGCCGCCAGCCCGTGCCGGTAGGCGAGCACCGACTTGACCGCGACGGCCCCGGCGGCGGCCGACCCGAGCGCCTGCGCGACGGCCCCCGGCCAGTCCCCGGCGCCGGCCGTCACCGCCGCGGCGACCGACTCCAGCCGGACCACCTCGCGCACCGACGCCCCGGTGGCCCCGGCGAGTTCGGCCAACGGCAGCAGCTCGTGGCCCGCGGCGGTGGTCAGCCCGGTGTCCACCAGGCAGGTGTCCAGCCCGGCGGCCGCCAGCAACCGCCCGGTGGCCCCGGCCGCGCCCAACTCCCGCCGCCGGGCCAGGTAGTCGGCGGCCGGGGCGTGCGCCGACAGGCCGAGCACGGGCGGGCACCAGCGCCGCACCGCGAGGCCCAGCGCGCTGTCGAAGGGCGAACAGCCGGGCGCGGGCGGGCGGTCGGACTCGGTGAGCAGCCCGGCCAGGGCGTCGTCGGCGAGCTCGGCCGCCACCACGCTGTGGCAGTGGTGGTCGACCAGCGCGGGCCCCTCCGGCCGGGCCACCGCTCAGTACCGCCAGCGGGTGGCCGCGACCAACTCCTCGGGCGTGACGGCCGCGTACTGCTCCCGCTCCGCCCGGCGCACCGCCAGCACCGCCTGGTAGAGCGGCTCGCCGAGGGCCTCGCGCAGCACCGCCGAGCGCTCGTACGCGGCGATCGCCTCGGCCGGGGAGGCCGGCAGCCGGGGCACCGCGCCGGGCTCGGCGGCCGCCGGATCGCCGGTGAACTCCGGTGGCAGCGCGCGGCGTTGCTCCAGCCCGGCGAGGCCGGCCGCGATCACCCCGCCGACCGCCAGGTACGGGTTGGCGCTCGCGTCGAAGCACTTGACCTCGGCGTTGGCGGCGGCGGACCGCTCCCCGGTGGAGCCCGTCACCAGGCGCAGCGCGGCCTCCCGGTTCTCCAGGCCCCAGCACTGGTAGGCGCCCGCCCAGTGCGAGGGCACCAGCCGCAGGTACCCGGCCGGGCTGGAGCAGCCCAGCACCAGCAGTTCGGGCAGCGCGTCGAGCACCCCGGCGAGGAAGCCCTCGGCCTCGGCCGTCAGGCCGTGCGGACCGGGGCCGCCGTGGCCGAGGTTGCGCCCGTCGCGCCAGAGGCTGACGTGCAGGTGCCCGCCGTTGCCGACGGCGCCGGCCTCCACCACCGGGGCGAAGGAGACCCGCAGGCCGTGCCGGGCGGAGACGGCCCGGACGGTGTGCCGGACCAGGACGGAGGTGTCGGCGGCGGCGACCGGGTCCTCGGGGGCGACCGAGACCTCGAACTGGCCCGGGGAGTACTCGGGGTGGATCTGGAGGACGCTCAGGCCCTGCCGACCGAGGGCGCGCAGGACGTCCCGCAGGTAGTCGGAGAGGTCGGTGACCCGGTGCATCCCGTACGCCGGGCCGTGCGTCGGGTACTGCGGCTCCTCCCCCGGGGCGCCGGCCAGGGCGACCGTCCACTCGACCTCGATGCCCGCCTTGAGGCTCAGGCCGCGCGCGGCCGCCACCGCCCGGGCCCGGCGGGCGAACAGCCGCTGGCAGCCGGGGTGCGGGGCGCCGGCCTGGGTGTACCTGTCCCCCGGGGCCCAGGCCCAGCCGGGCTGGGCGGCCAGCGGGACGATCCGGTCGAGGTCCGGGTAGAGCCTGAGGTCCCCGGTGGGGCCGCCGATGATCGGGCTGGTGGTGATCGCGTCGTCGGCGAGGAAGACGTCGAAGCAGGGCGCGGTGCCGACGCCCCACTGCGCGGCGTGCAGCAGGCCGCCGAGCGGCACGGCCTTGACCCGGGTGATGCCCGCGTTGTCCACCCAGGTGACGGCCACCGCCTCGACGGCCTCGGTGCGCAGCCGGTCGACGGCCTGCGCCGCCCGGGCGGCCCGCTCCTCGCGCGGTGGCAGCGCGACGGCCGCCACCGCGGCGGCGGCGAGCCGTTCGGCGGTGACGGGCGGCTCGGCGGGCCCGGGCGCGGTGGGGTCGACGGCGGCGGTTCCGGTGGTCATGCCGTCATGCTGCCCCGCCGGTCGGGGTCGGGTAACTCCCCTATCGGGTGGTCCTGCGGGCGCCCCCGTTCACCCGTTCACCCGTTCGGGGCGGGCACGTCGGCGGGCACGTCGGCGGGCACCGGGACGGCGAACGCCCGCGGCCCCGAACGGTTTTCCGTCCCCGCCCTCTTCCTACTCGCCAGTAGCTTCGCTACAGTGGCCGGGCACGCACCACCGCCGGGCTTCGGGAGCCGCACCGGCGGCAGGCCGCGGTCGCCGCTTCTCCGGCGCCCGCGCGGTGCGCCTTCACCTTCACCGGCCGGTGCCGCGGACCGCGGCGGGCCGGGTTCCTCCTCGTATCAGGGCCGTCTCCTTCACCTTCGAGCGCCTGAGCACCACGGCACACCCGCGATCGGGCCGGAGCGGACCGGCCCCCGCCCCGGTGTGCCGACACCCCGTCATCTCCCCAGCCCTCGCGCGTGGACCCTCCTCCGGCGGCGGCCGCCCCCGGCGTACGGGCGCGGCGGCGTGCCCGCCGGAGCACGCGCGGGCCCTTCATGACTAGGAGTACAGGACAGATGGAGCGTCCCTTCCCCACTGTCGCCGTCGTCGGCCTCGGCACGATGGGTGCCGGCGTCGCGGTGGCCGTCGCCAAGAGCGGCCGCCGGGTGATCGGCATCGAGGCCACCGAGGACTCGGCCGCCCGGGCGCTGGCCCGGATCGAGGAGGCCACCGCGCACGCGGTCGGCCGGGAGCGGCTCACCGCCGAGGAGCGCACCGGGCTGCTGGCCCGGATCTCGGTCGGCCACGAGCTCGCGGCCGCCGCCGGGGCGGACCTGGTGATCGAGGAGGTCCCCGAGCAGCTGGAGCTGAAGCGGGAGGTCTTCGCCGAGCTGGACCGGATCTGCCCGGAGGGCACCGTGCTCGCGACCGGCACCACCGCGCTGTCGGTGACCCGGATCGCCGCCGCGACCGCCCGTCCGGAGCGGGTGCTCGGCCTGCACTTCTTCAACCCGGTGCACGGCATGAAGCTGGTCGAGGTGGTCCGCACCGTGCTGACCTCCCCGCGGACCGCCGAGGACGCCGCCGCCTTCGCCCGCGACCTCGGCAAGGAGCCGGTGGCGGCCGGCGACCGGGCCGGCTTCGTGGTGAACGGCCTGCTGTTCGCCTACCTGAACCAGGCCGCCGCGATGTTCGAGTCCAAGTACGCCTCGCGGGAGGACATCGACGCCGCGATGCGGCTCGGCTGCGGCCTGCCGATGGGCCCGCTGGCGCTGCTCGACCTGATCGGCGTCGACACCGCGCGCACCGTGCTGGAGGCGATGTACGAGCAGTCCCGGGACCGCCTGCACGCGCCCGCCCCGATCCTCGGCCAGCTGGTCGCGGCCGGGCTGCTGGGCCGCAAGACCGGCCGCGGCTTCTACACCTACGAGGCGCCGGGCTCGTCCCGCGCCGTGGACGCGGCGACCGGGCCGGCCCTGCCGAAGGTGCCGGGCCGGGAGGTGCGCACCGTCGGCGTCTGCGGCTCCGGGACGATGGCCACCGGCATCGCCGAGGTGTTCGCCAAGGCCGGGCACCCGGTGCTGCTGGCCGCCCGCAGCCAGGAGAAGGCCGAGGCGGCCAAGGCGCAGCTGGCGAGGTCGCTGGAGCGCTCGGTGGCCAAGGGCCGGCTGTCCGCGCAGGCGCGGGACGCCGCGCTGGCGCTGGTCACCCCGGTCGGCCAGTACACCGAGCTGGCCGAGGTGGACCTGGTGGTCGAGGCGGTCGCCGAGGACCTGGCGGTCAAGCGCGAGCTGTTCGCCACCCTGGACAAGATCGTCCGGCCGGGCGCGGTGCTCGCCACCACCACCTCCTCGCTGCCGGTGATCAGCTGCGCGACCGCCACCTCGCGGCCGCAGGACGTGATCGGCATGCACTTCTTCAACCCGGCCCCGGCGATGAAGCTGGTCGAGGTGGTCTCCACCGTGCTGACCGCGCCGGACGTCACCGCGACGGTGCTGGAGCTGACCGCGAAGGTCCGCAAGCACCCGGTGGAGTGCGGCGACCGGGCCGGCTTCATCGTCAACGCGCTGCTCTTCCCCTACCTGAACGACGCGGTGCGGATGCTCCAGGAGCACTACGCGACGGTGGACGACATCGACACCGCGATGAAGCTCGGCTGCGGCTACCCGATGGGCCCGTTCGAGCTGCTGGACGTGGTCGGCCTGGACGTCTCGCTGACGATCGAGCGGGTGCTGCACCAGGAGTTCCGCGAGCCCGGCCTGGCGGCCGCGCCGCTGCTGGAGCACCTGGTCGCGGCGGGCTGCCTGGGCCGCAAGACCGGCCGCGGCTTCCGCGACCACGCGCGCCGGTGACCATCCCGCAGGCCGGGGGCGGCCCGTACGAGCTGCCGTACGAGCCGCCCCCGGCCGGACCGCACGCCGCGCCGCCACCGGGCTCCGCGGCCTCCCCGCGCCCCGCCTGGAGCCCCGGGACGGCGACCTCCCGCTGGCCCCGCCCGGCCGTGACCGGACCGGTGGTGCCGGTGCGGCGGGGAAGGGCCGCGGGCGCGCCGTCCGGGCCGTGTAGCGTTCCGGACATGGATCGGGTTCAGTCAACCTCCCCGCAGCACCCCGCCGGGCCGCACGGCGGCGCCGACCGGACCAGCCCCTCGACCGGGGGCACCGGGCCGGAGGGCGGGCCGGGCAGCCGCCGGGCGGCGGCGCAGCGCCAGCAGATGCGCCAGGACCTGGCCACGGCCGCGATGGAGCTGTTCGCCTCGCAGGGCTACGAGGAGACCACGGTCGACCAGATCGCGGCCGCCGCCGGGGTGGCCCGGCGCACCTTCTTCCGGTACTTCCGGTCCAAGGAGGAGGCGATCTTCCCGGACCACGACGACACCCTGGTGCGGGTGGCCGACCTGCTGGCCAGCGCGGAGCCGGAGGAGCACCCGCTGGACGTGGTCTGCCGCGGCATCAAGGAGGTGCTGCGGATGTACGCCTCCACCCCGGGGGTGTCGGTGGCGCGGTACCAGCTGATCCGTCAGGTCCCGGCGCTGCGCGAGCGGGAGATCGCCGTGGTGGCCCGCTACGAGCGGCTGTTCACCCGTTACCTGCTGGGCCGTTTCGACACCGGCGAGTCCATCCCGTCCGGCTGGCAGCGCGGCGGCGAGGACGACTCGATGCTGGCCGAGGTCTCGGCGGCGGCGGTGGTCGCGGCGCACAACCACGTGCTGCGGCGCTGGCTGCGGGCCGGCGGCCGGGGCGACGTGGAGGCGCAGCTGGACCACTCCTTCGAGGTGATCCGGCGGACCTTCTGGGCCTCCAGTGCCCCGGGTGCCAGGAGGCGGGGATCGGTGGTGGCACCGGGTGCCAACGGGACCCCGGGGGACGCCGGGGTCGAGAGCGCACTGAGTGCCAGTCCCGGAGGTGAGGTGCTCATCACAGTCGCCCGGACGGACGCTCCGCTGGACGTCGTGGTGGACAGCATCCGGGCCGCGCTGAGTGGCTCCCGGGAGTCGTAGACCCAGTATTCACGCAGGTCAGAGCGGTATCGAGGGCCCGCGCCGGGATGTCGGCGCGGGCCTTTCGCATGCCCGCGCAACGCGCGTCACGCGGCCTCTGAACCGACTGGAATTCCTGGCACCCGGTGTCTTTACGAGTGGCACAGGGTGCCACTACCTTGTTACTCACCAGTCGCGGCGCCGCGGCTCCCCACCTCGGCGCGCCGTCGTCCGGCGTTCCCACACCCCGGGAGCAGAGAGCCAGAACGGCCCGGTCCACCCCGGGTGCCCCGTCTGACCCGCCCACCACCCACCTCAGCGAAGCCGGTGTCCGCTCCCGGCTCCCCCAGACGCCCTGTGACCCTCGCACAGGTACGCCTTCGGAGGCAGCCATGCAGGAAATCCTCGACGCGATCCTCAGCACCGACAGCACGTCGGCGGACTTCGCGGCGATCAAGCTCCCCGAGTCCTACCGGGCGGTGACGCTCCACAAGGACGACGAGCAGATGTTCGCGGGCCTCGCCAGCCGCGACAAGGACCCCCGCAAGTCCCTTCACCTCGACGAGGTCGCCCTGCCCGAGCTGGGCCCGGGCGAGGCCCTGGTCGCCGTCATGGCCAGCGCGGTGAACTACAACACCGTCTGGAGCTCGATCTTCGAGCCGGTCTCCACCTTCGGCTTCCTGGAGCGGTACGGCCGGCTGTCGCCGCTGACCAAGCGCCACGACCTGCCGTACCACGTGGTCGGCTCCGACCTGGCCGGCGTGGTGCTGCGCACCGGCGCCGGGGTCAACGCCTGGAAGCCCGGCGACGAGGTCGTCGCGCACTGCCTCTCGGTCGAGTTGGAGTCCGCGGACGGCCACAACGACACGATGATGGACCCGGAGCAGCGCATCTGGGGCTTCGAGACCAACTTCGGCGGCCTGGCGCAGCTGGCCCTGGTGAAGACCAACCAGCTGCTGCCCAAGCCCCGGCACCTCACCTGGGAGGAGGCCGCCTCCCCCGGCCTGGTCAACTCCACCGCGTACCGCCAGCTGGTCTCGCGCAACGGCGCCGGCATGAAGCAGGGCGACAACGTGCTGATCTGGGGCGCCAGCGGCGGCCTCGGCTCGTACGCCACCCAGTACGCGCTGGCCGGCGGCGCCACCCCGATCTGCGTGGTCTCCAGCGACCAGAAGGCCGAGATCTGCCGCGCCATGGGCGCCGAGGCGATCATCGACCGCTCCGCCGAGGGCTACCGGTTCTGGAAGGACGAGAACAACCAGGACCCGCGCGAGTGGAAGCGCCTCGGCGCGAAGATCCGCGAGTTCACCGGCGGCGAGGACGTGGACATCGTCTTCGAGCACCCGGGCCGGGAGACCTTCGGCGCCTCGGTGTACGTCACCCGCAAGGGCGGCACCATCGTCACCTGCGCCTCCACCTCCGGCTACATGCACCAGTACGACAACCGGTACCTGTGGATGTCGCTCAAGCGGATCGTCGGCTCGCACTTCGCCAACTACCGCGAGGCCTTCGAGGCCAACCGCCTGATCGCCAAGGGGAAGATCCACCCGACCCTCTCCAAGGTCTACTCCCTGGAGGAGACCGGCCAGGCCGCCCTGGACGTGCACCACAACAGGCACCAGGGCAAGGTCGGCGTGCTCTGCCTGGCCCCCGAGGAGGGCCTGGGCGTGCACGACGCGGAGTTCCGCGCCAAGCACCTCGACGCCATCAACCGTTTCAGGAACATCTGATGACCGAGCCCCAGAAGCGCGACCGCCCCTGGCTGATGCGCACCTACGCCGGCCACTCCACCGCGAGCGACTCCAACGCGCTCTACCGGCGGAACCTGGCGAAGGGCCAGACCGGCCTGTCCGTCGCCTTCGACCTGCCGACCCAGACCGGCTACGACTCCGACCACGTCCTCGCCCGCGGCGAGGTCGGCCGGGTCGGCGTCCCGGTCGGGCACGTCGGCGACATGCGCACCCTGTTCGACGGCATCCCGCTCGAACGGACCAACACCTCCATGACGATCAACGCCACCGCGATGTGGCTGCTGGCGCTCTACCAGGTGGTCGCCGAGGAGCAGGGCGCGGACATCGCCGCGCTCACCGGCACCACCCAGAACGACATCGTCAAGGAGTACCTGTCGCGCGGGACGCACGTCTTCCCGCCCGGCCCGTCGGTGCGGCTGATCACCGACATGATCGCCTACACGGTCGGCAGCATCCCCAAGTGGAACCCGATCAACATCTGCAGCTACCACCTGCAGGAGGCCGGGGCGACGCCCGTCCAGGAGATCGCCTACGCGATGTGCACCGCCATCTCGGTGCTCGACGCCGTGCGCGACTCCGGCCAGGTGCCGGCCGAGCGGATGGGCGAGGTGGTCGCCCGGATCTCCTTCTTCGTGAACGCCGGCGTGCGCTTCGTCGAGGAGATGTGCAAGATGCGCGCCTTCGCCCGGCTGTGGGAGAAGGTCACCCTGGAGCGCTACGGCGTCACCGACCCCAAGCAGCGCCGCTTCCGCTACGGCGTCCAGGTCAACTCGCTCGGCCTGACCGAGGCCCAGCCGGAGAACAACGTCCAGCGGATCGTCCTGGAGATGCTGGCCGTCACCCTCTCCAAGGACGCCCGGGCGCGGGCCGTCCAGCTGCCCGCCTGGAACGAGGCGCTCGGCCTGCCCCGGCCCTGGGACCAGCAGTGGTCGCTGCGCATCCAGCAGGTGCTGGCGTACGAGTCGGACCTGCTGGAGTACGGCGACATCTTCAACGGCTCCCAGGTGATCGAGGCCAAGACCGAGGAGCTGCTGGCCGGCGCCGAGGCGGAGATCGCCAAGGTGCTGGAGATGGGCGGGGTGATCCCGGCCGTCGAGTCCGGCTACCTGAAGTCCAACCTGGTCGCCTCGCACGCCGCCCGCCGGGCCCGGATCGAGTCCGGCGAGGACAAGATCATCGGGGTCAACTGCTTCGACACCACCGAGCCGAGCCCGCTCACCGCCGACCTCGACACCGCGATCATGGTCGTCGACCCGGCCTCCGAGCAGTCCGTGCTCGCCGCCCTGGAGGCCTGGCGCGCCGAGCGCGACGAGGCCGCCGTCCAGTCGTCGCTGGCCGAGCTCAAGGCCGTCGCCGCCACCGAGGCCAACCTGATGCCGGCCACGCTCGCCTGCGCCCGGGCCGGCGTCACCACCGGCGAGTGGGCCTTCGCCCTGCGCGAGGTCTTCGGCGAGTACCGGGCGCCCACCGGCGTCGGCGGCGCCCCCGTCGCGGTGGCCGCCGAGCCCGGCGGCGAGCTGGAGCAGGTCCGCGCCGCGGTCGCCGCGACCGCCGCGGAGCTGGGCGCCGGCAAGCTGCGCCTGCTGGTCGGCAAGCCCGGCCTGGACGGGCACTCCAACGGCGCCGAGCAGATCGCCGTCCGGGCCCGCGACGCCGGGTTCGAGGTGGTCTACCAGGGCATCCGGCTGACCCCGGAGCAGATCGTCTCCGCCGCCGTCGCGGAGGACGTCCACTGCGTGGGCCTGTCCATCCTCTCCGGCGCGCACAGCGAGCTGGTGCCCGACGTCCTGAAGCGGCTGCGCCGCGCCGGGGTGGAGGATGTCCCGGTGATCGTGGGTGGCATCATCCCGGCAGCGGACGGCGAGGCCCTCAAGGCCGCCGGCGTCGCCGCCGTGTTCACCCCGAAGGACTTCGGCATCACCACCATCATCGGCCGGATCGTGGACGAGATCCGGCTGGCCAACAAGCTCCAGCCGTGGACGTCCGCACCGACCGCGGCCACGAACTGACCAGCTGACCAGCTGACCACTGGGAAGGAACCCTCGATTCTGATGACTGCTGTCAACCGACTGCGCCCGCGCCGCTCCTGCCTCGCCGTACCGGGCAGCAACCCGCGCTTCCTGGAGAAGGCCCAGGGCCTGCCGGCCGACCAGGTCTTCCTCGACCTGGAGGACGCCTGCGCCCCGCTGGTCAAGGAGAGCGCCCGCCACAACATCGTCGACGCCCTCAACAACGGCGACTGGGGCGGCAAGACCCGCGTCGTGCGCGTCAACGACTGGACCACCCACTGGACCTACCGCGACGTGATCACCGTGGTCGAGGGCGCCGGCCCCAACCTCGACTGCATCATGCTGCCGAAGGTGCAGGACGCCGAGCAGGTCAAGGCGCTCGACCTGCTGCTCACCCAGATCGAGAAGACCATGGGCTTCGAGGTCGGCCGGATCGGCATCGAGGCGCAGATCGAGAACGCCAAGGGCCTGATCAACGTCGACGCCATCGCCGAGGCCTCGCCCCGGCTGGAGACCATCATCTTCGGCCCCGCCGACTTCATGGCCTCCATCAACATGAAGTCGCTGGTGGTCGGCGAGCAGCCGCCCGGCTACGGCGCCGACGCCTACCACTACATCCTGATGCGCATCCTGATGGCCGCCCGCGCCAACGACCTCCAGGCGATCGACGGCCCCTACCTCCAGATCCGCAACCAGGAGGGCTACCGCGAGGTCGCCCGCCGCTCGGCCGCCCTCGGCTTCGACGGCAAGTGGGTGCTCCACCCGGACCAGGTCGCCGCCGCGAACGAGATCTACTCGCCCTCGCAGGAGGACTACGACCACGCCGAGCTGATCCTCGACGCGTACGACTACTGCACCTCCGAGGCGGGCGGCGCCAAGGGCTCCGCGATGCTCGGCGACGAGATGATCGACGAGGCCAGCCGCAAGATGGCGCTGGTCGTCGCCGGCAAGGGCCGGGCCGCGGGCCTGCAGCGCACCACCAAGTTCGAGATCCCGGAGGCCTGAGCAGCCATGCAGTTCGGACGCACCTACGAGGAGTTCGAGGTCGGCGCGGTCTACAAGCACTGGCCCGGCAAGACGGTCACCGAGTACGACGACCACCTCTTCTGCCTGCTCACCATGAACCACCACCCGCTCCACCTGGACACCAACTACGCCGGGAAGACGACCGACTTCGGCAGGAACGTCGTGGTGGGCAACTACGTCTACTCGCTGCTGCTCGGCATGTCCGTCCCGGACGTCTCCGGCAAGGCGATCGCCAACCTGGAGATCGAGTCGCTGCGCCACGTCGCGCCGACCTTCCACGGCGACACGATCTACGGCGAGACCACCGTGCTCGACAAGTGGCCGTCCAAGTCCAAGGACGACCGCGGCATCGTGTACGTCGAGACCAAGGGGTACAAGCAGGACGGCACGGTCGTCTGCGTCTTCCGCCGCAAGGTGATGGTGCCGACCGCGACGTACACCGAGGAGCGCGGCGGCGAGCAGCCCGGCCGCCCGACCCCGCTCTCCTGAGCCCCTCCCCTCTATAGGGGCCCGCTTTTCACCGCGGGCCCCTCGAGAGACCCCGGACGGGCAGGCCGCCGTCATCGGCCGCGCCCCACCCGGCCCGGGGGCCCTGCTGCCGCAGCCACGCCGGCAGGGCCCCCGCAATCCCCCCCCCCGGGATTCCGCGACTTTTCCGCAGACCCTCAGACCTTTCGGAGCCGCACGATGGGACGCCTCGCACAGACCGACGGCCTCACCGAGATCCAGCGGGACATCCTCGCCACCGTGCGGGATTTCGTCGACAAGGAGATCATTCCGGTCGCGACCGAGCTGGAGCACAAGGACGAGTACCCGACCGCCATCGTCGAGGGGATGAAGCAGCTCGGCCTGTTCGGCCTCACCATCCCCGAGGAGTACGGCGGCCTCGGCGAGTCGCTGCTCACCTACGCCCTGGTGGTCGAGGAGATCGCCCGCGGCTGGATGTCGGTCTCCGGCATCGTGAACACCCACTTCATCGTGGCGCACATGATCAACGCCCACGGCACCCAGGAGCAGAAGGACCACTTCCTGCCGAGGATGGCGGCCGGCGAGATCCGCGGCGCCTTCTCGATGTCCGAGCCGGGCCTCGGCTCCGACGTTTCGGCCATCTCCACCAAGGGCGTCAAGGACGGCGAGTTCTACGTCCTCAACGGCCAGAAGATGTGGCTCACCAACGGCGGCACCTCCACCCTGGTCGCGGTCCTCTGCAAGACCGACGAGGGCGGCAGCAGCCCGTACAAGAACATGACCACCTTCCTGATCGAGAAGGAGGCCGGTTTCGGCCCGAACCCCTCGGTTCCCGGCCTGACCGTGCCCGGCAAGATCGAGAAGATGGGCTACAAGGGCGTCGACACCACCGAGCTGGTCCTCCAGGACGTCCGCGTCCCGGCGAACCGCGTCCTCGGCGGCGTCCCGGGCCGCGGCTTCTACCAGATGATGGACGGCGTCGAGGTCGGCCGCGTCAACGTCGCCGCCCGCGGCTGCGGCGTCGCCCGCCGCGCCTTCGAGCTCGGCATCGCCTACGCCCAGCAGCGCTCCACCTTCGGCAAGAAGATCGCCGAGCACCAGGCGATCCAGTTCAAGCTCGCCGAGATGGCCACCAAGGTCGAGGCCGCCCACCAGATGATGGTCATGGCCGCCCGCAAGAAGGACGGCGGCGAGCGCAACGACCTCGAGGCCGGCATGGCCAAGTACCTCGCCTCCGAGTACTGCAAGGAGGTCGTCGAGGACGCCTTCCGCATCCACGGCGGCTACGGCTTCTCGAAGGAGTACGAGATCGAGCGCCTCTACCGCGAGGCCCCGATGCTGCTCATCGGTGAAGGTACTGCGGAGATCCAGAAGATGATCGTCGGGCGCCGGCTCCTCGAGGAGTACCGGATCGCCGACTGACCCCCGGGCCGCCCGCCGACGCACCCCGTCGCCGGGCGGCCCCCTCGAACCGCCGGTCGACGGGCGTGCGGGCCCGTCCCGGCGCGGGGCCGTGCCCCGTCACGGGCCCGGCCTGGTCCGCCTGGGTCCGGCACGGCCCGCCGGAAGCGGCCGCAGGGCGTACAGCTGCAACGACGCGCCCTGCGGCCGCTTCCGCACACCCGCTTCCGGCCGCTACGGCCGTTTCGTCCGCCGGGTTCCGTCCGCGCACCCGTTGAGACAAGAGTCACCAGCCCTGTCGGGTCCCTTGGGAACCGGACCGGGCCGAGCTACGGTCGTAGGAGTGGACGCGCACACGCGCCGCCACCGGACACGTGAACGAGCAGGCGGGTTGCCCACCCACCGTCTGCTCCCGATAGCATCCACCGGGACAGCAAGCCGTCCCTCTATTACCGATTCCGCGGTGGCCCCCGTCCAGCGGCCATGATCCCCCGCGACAAAGGTCTTCGATGCCCATCAGCCCGTCCCCTCACACCTCCGTCACGGACCGCGATGCCCTCGCAGCCCCGACGGCCGGTCGGCGACCCCGCGTGACCATCGCGCGCGGAGCCACCCCCTGGTTCGTCCCCACCCTCGCCACGGCCGCCGTGACCACCGCCCTCACCCGGCGCAGCGGCAAGTGGGCCCTGGCTGCGGTACCCGCCTGTGCCCTCGGCGCGGGCATGCTGTGGTTCTTCCGCGACCCCGAGCGTGAGATCGGCACGGGCAGAGTGATCTCCCCCGCCGACGGCGTGGTGCAGAGCATCGACGCCTGGCCGGACGGCCGCACCCGGGTCGCGATCTTCATGAGCCCGCTGAACGTCCACGTCAACCGCGCGCCCCTGCCGGGCACCGTGACGTCGGTCGAGCACGTCGCGGGCGGCTTCGTCCCCGCGTTCAACAAGGACAGCGACCAGAACGAGCGGGTCGTCTGGCACTTCGACACCGAGCTCGGCGACATCGAGATGGTCCAGATCGCGGGGGCCGTGGCCCGCCGCATCGTGCCGTACGTGGACGCCGGAACCAAGGTCGAGCAGGGCGACCGGATCGGTCTGATCCGGTTCGGGTCCCGCGTCGACACCTACCTGCCGGCCGGCGTCGAGGTCGGCGTCGAGGTCGGCCAGAAGACCACAGCCGGGGTGACGCGCCTTGACCGTGACTGATCCTGAGACAATCGTCGGCCTGGACGACGAGGAGACGGCCCTGCGCCGCCGCCGCTGGGCACGGGACCGCGAGCTGCGTGCCCCGCGCTCTCCCCAGCACCTGTCCACGGCCGACTTCCTGACCCTGGGGAACGCCGTCTGCGGCTTCCTGGCGATCTACTCGATCACCACCGGGGTCCTGGTCCCGCACATCACCAACCCGGACGCCGCTCCGGACCGGCACAGCGCCGCCACCGCGGTCACGCTGCTGCTGATCGGCTCGATGTGCGACCTCTTCGACGGGCTGGTGGCGCGCAAGCTGCGCTCCTCCGCCCTCGGAGCGGAACTGGACAACCTCGCGGACCTGATCAGCTTCGGCATCGCGCCGGCCTACTTCGTCGCGGTCTGGGGCATGGTCTCCCCGGGTTCCAACAGCAAGCTGTCGGCGCTGATCGCGCTGACCGTACTGCTCGCGGTGGTCCTGCGGCTGGCCCGCTTCTCGGCCGTCAAGATGCGGCCCGGGGTGTTCCAGGGCATGCCCTGCCCGATGGGCGCGATGACGGTGATCGCCATCGTGCTGCTCGACCCGCCGTTCCTGCCCGGTCTGCTCGCCATCTTCGGCGCCGCGTACCTGATGGTCAGCCGGATCGAGTACCCGAAGCCGCAGGGGCTGCTGGCCACCGCCACGCTCTGCTGGGTCGTCGTCGCGATCGGCTGCCTGGCCGCCTGGGCGACCGGGCTGCCCGGCGGCGACAGCCTGATGCACGTCGGCGCGTTCGCCCAGATCACGCTCGCCGCGATGGCGCCGCTGCTGGTCATCCGCCGCAAGGTGGGGCAGAAGGTCGGCGACGTCCGCGCCCGGCGGGCGGAGTCGCGGCTCGGCTGAGCCGTCCCACGACCGACATGGGGAAGGGCCCGGAACCTGGTGGTTCCGGGCCCTTCCCGTGTTCCCGTCTTCCTGTGCGCCCGTGTTCCCGTGCGCCCGTGCGGCTCAGGCGCCGCCGGTGTGCACGCTGAACGCCGAGCGGCGGGCCGCCCGGGCCACGCCCGGGTCCGGGTGCACGCTCGAGACCGCCGTCAGCACCGAGGCCGCCCGCGGGTGGCCGGACTGCCGGGCCCGGGCGAACAGCCGGACCGGGTCGCCCGCCGCGGCGCCCTCGACGTGGCCCACCAGCAGCTCGGTCTCGCCGTGGTCGAGCACCGCGGCCGCGGTGTCCACCCAGAGCCAGGCCGCGTCCTCCGCGCCCAGCACGTCCGCCGGGGCGACGCCCTCGTCCGCGCGCTCCGCCAGCCACAGCAGCGCGTACGGGCGCAGCACCGGCTCGTCCACCGCCGCGCGCACCGCCTGCTCGGCCGGTCCGCCGGCCACCCGCAGCGCCTCGAAGGCCAGCCCGCGCACCAGCGCGTCGTCGCCCTGGGCGGCGTCCAGCAGCTCGCCCACCGCCCGGTCGGCCGGACGGGCCGCGACCCAGGCCCGGAACTCGGCGCGGGCCGGGCCCGGCGAGTAGTCCGCACAGGCGTTCAGCAGCTCGAAGGCGCTCTGCTCGATGTGCCCGGCCGCGGTCTGCGCGACCGTGCAGATCTCCTCCAGCTTCGCCCGCACCGCCCAGTGGCCGAGCGGCGACAGCTCCGCGGCGTCGTTCCTGCGCACCAGGGCGCCGACGGCCGCCAGGCCGTCCAGCATCCAGTCCAGGACGGCGGCCACGTCCGAGGGCGCGGCCGGGGTGTCGATCTGCGGCGCACGGCAGGTGCCGCGGACGGCGGAGACGGCCGAGGCCGCGTGCGGCACCGGCGACAGGCCGGGTCCGCCGAGGCCGGTGCCGACCCGGCGCTCGTCCAGGCCGCGGCGCAGCAGCTCCAGCAGCTCGCTCTCGGCGACCGGGCCGTCCACCAGGTGCAGGAAGGAGAGCAGCTGCGGGGCCTGGTCCACGGCCTGCCCGGCCAGGACGGCGAAGACGCCGCGCAGCGCCGCGGGCGGCACCGGGGCGAGCAGGGTCCAGGCGTCGAACAGCGCCGACCAGCCGCGCACCACGGCCTCGTCGTCGTGCTCCCAGGCGTGCAGGCGCCAGCCGGGGCCGGCTCCGCCGTCCCGGGCCTCCACCAGGCCCACCAGCAGCGCCTGCCCCCACGCCTTGGCGGCGGCACCGACCGTCATGGCCAGGGCCCGGCCCGCCGCGCGGGCGTCGTCCGGGAGCAGCTCGCCGCGCTTGTCGACCTCGGCCAGCTCACCGGCCCAGCGGGCGACCCGGACGGCGTCCACCAGCATCCGGCGGGCCAGCGGCGCCAGCTCGGAGGGTGCCGGAAAGCCCTCCGGCACGGGAACCCTGCCCCGCCCGGGAGCCGGAGCGGGCCCTCGTCGCCGGGGTACTGCGTTACGGGGGACTCCCGCCCCGCCCGGCCTGCCACCGGCGGGCCGTTGGGCCGTTCCGGGGAGACGGGTCACCGTCGCACCGGTACCGATCGTCGGCGGGAGCGGGGCATCACGGTCGCGCGGGTTCCGAGACGTCACGTCGAGCAGTCTTCCCCTTGTACCGGCCTTCTGTCACATCCGGTTGTCCGTACGACCGGGCGACCGCCGGTGGCACCTCCGCAAGATCGGGCAACAACGGCAAACCGCCTGGCCGGAAACGTGTGACCTGCCCATGCCACGGGGGGCGGCCCGGTTGCCGGGAATGCTCGGGCGGTCACCGTGCGTACGGGTGGGGGGTAAGGGGTCGGGCCAAATATTGCTCCTGACAGCCGAGGGGCCCGTACGGGGGCGTTTCGGCCCGGCGACGCCCGGCAGGACTGTCCAGCCCGAATCCGGACGGATGGCGGGCGGGGTGATCGGGATCGAGCCGCACCGGAAGTCGGCCGGGCCGACTTTTCACGCGGGCCCGGAGGAATGGGAGGAACGTTCATTCTCGGACGGGGGGAATCGCGCCGGGAAAAGCGGCGGGGACCAGCCGAAAACGCCCTCGCGCACAGGGGGGGTGGTTGAGGGGCCAGGGCCGGTCTTCGGACTCGCCTCTGCGGGGCGAACGACGGGAGTCCGAAGACAGGTCCTAGAGCAGCGGGGTGAGCCAGCGGCGGAGGAGTTCGGTGTAGCGGTCGGGGGCGGTGTTCCAGAGGGTGGCGTGGTCGGCGCCGGGGAAGGGCTGGAGGCTCACCACGTCGCGGCGGGCGGCGGCCAGCTTCTCGGCGGCGCCGAAGGGCGCGATCCGGTCCCCTGGGCTGTGCAGGAGGAGGGTCGGCACCCGCAGGTCGGTGCCGTCGGCGATGCGGCCGAAGTCGGCGAGGTCGACCCCGGTGCGGCCCTCGGCGGCGAGGGCGCCGAGCTCGGCGGCGACGCCCTGGAAGCCGGCCCGGGCGGCGTCCCGGCGGGCGGAGGCGGGCAGGTCGAGCACGGGCGAGTCGAGGATCAGACCGCGGACGGCGTGCGACCAGGCGGAGCGGGCCACGGTCTGCAGCACGATGGTCGCGCCGACGGACCAGCCGTACAGGATCACCTTGCCCGCGCCGCTGTCGAGCGCCAGCCGTACCGCCGCCTCGATGTCGCGCCACTCGGTCTCGCCGAAGTGGCTGAGCCCGTCCGGGGAGGCGGGGGCGCCCCGGTCGCCGCGGTAGGTGACGGCGAGGGCGGGCAGGCCGAGCCGGTCGAGGACGGGGAGCACCGGGAGGGTCTGCCGGCGGTCGTCGCCGGGGCCGTGCACCAGGATCACCCAGGTGCCGCGCTTGCCGTCGAGCCGCCAGGCGGGGAGGGCGCCGAGCTCGCCGTCGGCGGTGGTGTCGGCGAAGGCCAGGCCGAGCGCCTCGGTGGGGTCGCCGAGGTGGACCCGCGGGGTGAAGCGGACCTCCGTGCCGGGGACGAGGGTGCCCCGGTCGGCGCGGACCAGTCGGCGGGTGACGCCCTGTTCGTCGGCGTGCAGCACCTCCTCGACGACCGCGTGCCCGCCGTCCGCCCACTCCACCGCCCAGCGGCCGGGGCGCAGGCTCGCGGGGCCGCGGGTGAAGGTGACCCGGCCGGCGGCGAGGGCGCGGACCTGGACCGGCCCGGACTCCTGGACGGCGGTCACCGGACGGACCATCCGCTCGGAGGCCCGGCGGCCGACCACCAGCACGGCGGCCCCCACCGCGGCGGCCGCCACGACGGCGGCGGTTCCCCAACGCATCTCGCTCCCCGCTCTGTTGTTCACGGACGTCGTTCACGGACGTTCTTCACGGACCGGACGGTGTTCGAGCCCCAGTTCACCGGCGCTCCGCCCGACCGGCCACCGGGCTGGGCCGTCCGGGTCACCCGGCGGGCGCTCCCGGGGCGCTCAGGGCAGTACTCAGGGGGTGCCGGTGGCGGGGGTCGGGGCGGGGCCGCGCCGGGCGATCCGACCGGGCGTCAGCGGCGTCCCCGTGTGACCAACCCCTCCGTGACCTCGGTTGACTCCCGGTTCGGGCCCGTGATGGGATCCTGGGGCCAAACGGAGGCATGGAGAGGAAGCCGGTGGAAGTCCGGCGCGGTCCCGCCACTGTCACCGGGGAGCACGCTCGGAACATCGCCACGGCGGGCCGTCGACGGCCGCTGGAAGGCCCCGGGGGTGCGTTCGACCCGGAAGCCAGGAGACTCTCGCCGCCGTCACGTCGATCCAGGGCGCGGACCCTGAGTGAGGACACGCACGCGATGCAGGCTGCCCCGCCCGGCCGGACTCCGAGCTGCCCTCCGCCGTGCGGCCGATGACCCCGCGCGCGCCTTCCCCCGCTCCGCGCCCGCTGACCCGAGCCTCGCGCCCGCTGGCCCGCGCCGCCGTGTTCGCACTCGGCGCCGCCGCGGGCTACGCCGCCGACGCCCGCTTCGCCGACCCCCGCCGGGGCCACCCGGTGGCCTTCTTCGGCAGCGCCGCGACCCGGCTGGAGCGGCGGCTGTGGCGCGACGACCGCGCCGCCGGGGCCGGGTACACCGCGCTGTGCGTGGGCGCGGTCGCGGCGGGCGCGTTCGCCCTGGACCGTACGGTGGGCCGGCGCCCGCTGGGCCGGGCGGCGCTGGCGGCGGCCGCGACCTGGACGGTGCTTGGCGGCACCTCGCTGACCCGGGAGGCCCGCACCATCGGCCGCTCGCTGGCCGCCGGCGACCTCGCCGCCGCCCGGGAGCGGCTGCCGCACCTGTGCGGGCGGGACCCGAGCGCGCTGGACGGGCAGCAGATCGCCCGGGCGGTGGTCGAGTCGGTGGCCGAGAACACCGCCGACGCCGTGGTGAACGCGCTGACCTGGGGCGCCCTGGCCGGCACCCCCGGCCTGCTGGCCTTCCGCGCCGTGAACACCCTGGACGCCATGGTCGGCCACCGCTCGCCCCGCTACGCCCGGTTCGGCTGGGCCTCGGCCCGGCTGGACGACGTGGCGGGCTGGCCGGGCGCCCGGCTGACGGCGCTGCTGACGGTGGCCGCCGCCCCCGAGCCCCGGACCGCCTGGCGGGTCTGGCGGCGCGACGGCTCCGCGCACCCGAGCCCGAACGCGGGCCAGGCCGAATCGGCGTTCGCCGGCGCGGTGGGCGTCCGACTGGGCGGCACGCTGCGGTACGGGGAGCGGGTGGAGCACCGGCCCGTCCTGGGCGCGGAGCTGCGGCCGGTGACGGTGGACGACATCGAGCGGGCCTGCGCGCTCTCCCGGCGGGTGGGCGCACTGGCGCTGGGTACGACGGTCGCGGGGCACGTCCTGCTGCGGGCACTGCTGAAGAAGAGGGGACGGGCATGAGCAACGCACTGCTGGTCGCGGGGACGACCTCGGACGCGGGCAAGAGCGTGGTGACGGCCGGGATCTGCCGGTGGCTCGCCCGCCAGGGCGTGCGGGTCGCGCCGTTCAAGGCGCAGAACATGTCGCTCAACTCCTTCGTCACCGCCGACGGCGCCGAGATCGGCCGCGCCCAGGCGATGCAGGCGCAGGCCGCCCGGGTGGAGCCGGAGGCGGCGATGAACCCGGTGCTGCTCAAGCCGGGCGCGGACGGCCGCAGCCAGGTGGTGCTGCTCGGCCGGCCGGTGGCCGAGGTCGGCGCGCTGGACTACCGCGAGCGCAAGCCCGTCCTGCTGGAGCGCGCCCTGGAGTGCCTGGCCGACCTGCGCGGCCGCTACGACGTGGTGGTCTGCGAGGGCGCGGGATCGCCCGCCGAGATCAACCTGCGCGACCGCGACATCGCCAACATGGGCCTGGCCACGGCCGCCGCCCTGCCGGTGGTGGTGGTCGGGGACATCGACCGCGGCGGGGTCTTCGCGGCGATGTACGGGACGCTGGCGCTGCTGTCGGCGGAGGACCAGCGGCACGTGGCGGGCTGGTTCGTCAACAAGTTCCGCGGCGACGCGCGGCTGCTGGCGCCCGGGCTGGAGATGCTGCACGAGCTGACCGGCCGTCCGGTGCTGGGCACGCTGCCGATGCTGCCCGGGCTCTGGCTGGACGCCGAGGACTCGCTGGACCTGTCCACCGTGGCGGACCGGGCGGACGGGCCCGGGCCGCTCGGCGCGGACGTGCTGCGGGTGGCCGTGGTGCGCTTCCCCCGGCTGTCCAACTTCACCGACATGGACGCGCTCGCGCAGGAGCCGGGCGTGCTGGTCCGCTGGGCGACCAGGCCGGAGGAGCTGGCCGACGCCGACCTGGTGGTGCTGCCCGGTACCCGGGCCACCGTCGCGGACCTCGCCTGGCTGCGCGAGCGCGGCCTGGAGCCGGCCCTGAAGGCGCGGGTGGCGGCCGGACTGCCGGTCCTCGGGGTCTGCGGCGGCTACCAGATGCTGGCGCACTCGATCGTGGACGAGGTCGAGTCGAAGGCGGGCGCCGTCGACGGTCTCGGGCTGCTGCCGACGCACGTGCGGTTCGGCGTCGAGAAGGTGCTGGCGCGGCCGGTCGGCGAGGCGTTCGGGCAGCGGGTCGAGGGCTACGAGATCCACCACGGGGTGGTGACCGTGGAGGGGGGCAGCCCCTTCCTGGACGGCTGCCGGGTCGGCCCGGTCTGGGGCACCACCTGGCACGGCGCGCTGGAGAACGACGGGTTCCGCCGCGAACTCCTGCGCGAGGTCGCCGAGTTGTCCGGCCGGGCGTTCGTCCCGGCGCCGGACACCTCCTTCGCCGCGGCGCGCGAGGCCCGGCTGGACCGGCTGGGCGACCTGATCGAGGAGCACGCGGACACCGACGCGCTGTGGAAGCTGATCGAGGGCGGGGTGCCGGCGGCCGGATCGCTGCCGTTCCTCCCGCCCGGGGCCCCTGGGAGTGACGCATGAGCCGGACACGGGCACAGGGCTGGGCAGGACCGCCGAACCGGGCGGGGCGGCAGGGCCGGGCACGATCACAGAGTCAGGCACGACAGGACTGGGGTACGGCATGAGTGACGTCCGCTATCCGTTCACCGCGATCGTCGGCATGGCCGACCTGCGGCTCGGACTGCTGCTGAACGCGGTCTCCCCGGCCGTGGGCGGCGTGCTGGTGCGCGGCGAGAAGGGCACCGCGAAGTCGACCATGGTGCGCGCGCTGGCCGGCCTGCTGCCGTCCATCGCCACCGTGGACGACTGCCGCTTCGCCTGCGACCCGGCCGCGCCCGACCCGCAGTGCCCGGACGGGCCGCACGACTCCCCGTCCTCCTCCGAACGGCCCTCCCAGCTGGTGGAGTTGCCGGTCGGCGTGGCCGAGGACCGGATCGTCGGCTCGCTCGACCTGGAGCGGGCGCTGGCCGAGGGCGTCAAGGCCTACGAGCCCGGACTGCTCGCCCGGGCGCACCGCGGCGTGCTCTACATCGACGAGGTGAACCTGCTCCAGGACCACGTGGTGGACCTGCTGCTGGACGCCGCCGCGATGGGCCGCTCGTACGTCGAGCGCGAGGGCGTGTCGGTGCGGCACGCGGCCCGGTTCCTGCTGGTCGGCACCATGAACCCGGAGGAGGGCGAGCTGCGGCCGCAGCTGCTCGACCGGTTCGGCCTGACCGTCGAGATCGCCGCCACCCGGGACCCGGCCGAGCGCGCCGAGGTGGTCCGCCGCCGGCTCGGGTACGACGCGGACCCGGCCGGCTTCGCCGCGCGGTTCGCCGAGGAGGAGCGGGCGCTCGCCGAACGCATCACCGCCGCGCGGGAGTTGCTGCCCAAGGTCGAGCTGACCGATGTGGCGCTGCGTCAGATCACCGCCGTGTGCGCCGCGTTCGAGGTGGACGGGCTGCGCGCGGACATCGTGATGGCCCGCACCGCCGTCGCGCTGGCCGCCTGGGACGGGCGCGCCGAGGTGCTGGAGGAGGACGTCCGCAAGGCCGCCCAGCTGGCACTGCCGCACCGCCGCCGCCGCAACCCCTTCGACGCGCCCGGGCTGGACGAGGAGCAGCTGGACCGGACGCTGGAGGAGCACGCCCAGCAGGAGGAGCCGGAGCCCGAGGACGACGGGCCCGGCCCGGACGGCGACGGTGGCGGCAGCGACGACGGCGACGGGCCGGAGGGCGGCCCGGACGGGGGCGGCCCCGACGGCGGCGGCGCGCCCGAGCCGTCCGACGCCGGCCCCGAGGCGCCCGAGGCGCCCTCCCCCGAGGACCCCGCCTCCGATGGCCCCGAGGCACCCGCGCAGCCGCCCGTACCGGCCCAACACCCGGCCCCTACACGGGAGTCGGCGCCGGTCGCAGCCGGCGACCCGTACCGGACGCGGCTGTTCACCGTGAAGGGCACCGGGCACGGCGCCCAGGGCCGCCGCTCCCCCGCCGAGACCACCGGCGGGCACACCATCCGCGCCCGCCGCCCGCAGGGCGCGCTCGCCCGGCTGCACCTGACCGCGACCCTCCAGGCCGCCGCTCCGCACCAGGCCGCGCGCGGGCGCAGCGGGCGGGCGCTGGTGGTACACAAGGACGACTTCCGCGAACAGGTGCGCCAGGGACGGGAGTCCAACCTGGTGCTGTTCGTGGTGGACGCCTCCGGCTCGATGGCCGCCCGGCAGCGGATGACCGCCGTCAAGGGCGCGGTGCTGTCGCTGCTGATGGACGCCTACCAGCGCCGCGACAAGATCGGCATGATCACCTTCCGGGGCTCGGGCGCCGAGCTGGCACTGCCGCCCACCTCCTCGGTGGAGGTCGGCGCGGCCCGGCTGGAGTCGCTGCCCACCGGCGGGCGGACCCCGCTGGCCGCCGGCCTGCTGCGCGCCCATGAGGTGCTGCGGGTGGAGCGGCTGCGCGACCCGAGCCGGCGCCCGCTGCTGGTCGTGGTGACAGACGGCCGGGCCACCGGCGGGCGGGACGCGCTCGCCCAGTCGCGCCGCGCGGCCGCGCTGTTCGCGGCGCAGGGCACGGCCAGCGTGGTGCTGGACTGCGAGTCCGGCCCGGTCCGCCTGGGCCTGGCCCGCACCCTGGCCGGGCTGCTCGGCGGCACCGCCGTCAGCCTGGACGAGCTGCGCGCCGAGGGCGTGGCCTCGCTCGTCCGCGAGAACCGCGCCGCGGACCGCTCCGCGAACCGTTCGACCACTTCGATGCGAAAGGCGGCCTGAGCCGACATGCCCAAGGGAGTCCCCGAGAGCGTCCCCGACGACGGTCTGACGACCCGTCAGCGCCGCACGCTGCCGATCACCGCCGTGCACACCGGCCCCGGCAAGGGCAAGTCCACGGCCGCGTTCGGCATGGCGCTGCGGGCCTGGAACCAGGGCTGGCCGGTCGGGGTGTTCCAGTTCGTGAAGTCCGCCAAGTGGAAGGTCGGCGAGGAGAACGCGCTGCGCGTGCTCGGCGCCTCCGGCGAGGGCGGCACCGTCGACTGGCACAAGATGGGCTCCGGCTGGTCCTGGATCCAGCGCTCCGCCGAGCAGGAGATGTCCAGCGAGGAGGCGGCCAAGGAGGGCTGGGAGCAGGTCAAGCGCGACCTCGCGGCCGAGACCTACCGCTTCTACGTGCTCGACGAGTTCACCTACCCGATGCACTGGGGGTGGGTCGACCCGGACGAGGTGGTCGCCGTGCTCAAGGACCGCCCGGGCAGCCAGCACGTCGTCATCACCGGCCGGTACGCGCCCGAGGCGCTGACCGGCTTCGCCGACCTGGTCACCGAGATGACCAAGGTCAAGCACCCCATGGACGCCGGCCGCAAGGGCCAGCGCGGTATCGAGTGGTAGACCGTTGAGCAACATCCCCCGCCTCGTCGTCGCCGCGCCCTCCTCGGGCGCCGGCAAGACCACCGTCGCCACCGGCCTGATCGCGGCGCTCGCCGCGCGCGGGCTGGCGGTGTCGCCGCACAAGGTCGGCCCCGACTACATCGACCCGGGCTACCACGCGCTCGCCGCCGGGCGCCCGGGCCGCAACCTGGACGCCTTCATGTGCGGGCCGGAGCGGATCGCGCCGCTGTTCCTGCACGGCGCGGCGGGGGCGGACGTCGCCGTCGTCGAGGGGGTCATGGGCCTGTTCGACGGGGCCTCCGGGCGCGGCGAACTGGCCTCCACGGCGCACGTCGCCAAGCTGCTGCGGGCGCCGGTGGTACTGGTCGTGGACGGCTCCTCGCAGTCCCGCTCGGTGGCCGCGCTGGTGCACGGCTTCGCCTCCTGGGACCCGCAGGTGCGGCTGGCCGGGGTGATCCTCAACCGGGTCGCCTCCGACCGGCACGAGCACCTGCTGCGCGAGGCCCTGGAGGAGGGCTCCGGCGTGCCGGTGCTGGGCGCGCTGCGCCGCTCGACGGCGGTCGCCACACCCTCCCGCCACCTCGGGCTGATCCCGGCGGTGGAACGCTCGGCGGAGGCCCTCCGGGCGGTCGCCGACATGGGTGAACTGGTCGCCTCCTCGGTCGACTTGGACGCTCTGCTCGAACTCGCCCGGACGGCACCGGAGTTGGACGCCGAACCCTGGGACCCGTCGGCCGAGGTCACCCCGGTGGCCGGCCGGCCCCGGATCGCGGTGGCGGGCGGCGCGGCCTTCTCCTTCTCGTACGCCGAGAACGCCGAACTGCTCGGCGCGGCGGGCGCGGAGGTGGTCCCGTTCGACCCGCTGCACGCCTCCTCGCTGCCCGCCGGAACGGCCGGCCTGGTCATCGGCGGCGGCTTCCCCGAGCTGTACGTCCGCGAGCTGAGCGGCAACGCCCCGCTGCGCGCCGCCATCTCCGCGTTCGCCGCCGCGGGCGGGCCGGTCGCCGCCGAGTGCGCCGGACTGCTCTACCTGGGACGGGAGTTGGACAGCCTGCCGATGTGCGGCGTGCTGCCCGCCGACGCCCGGATGACCGAACGCCTCACCCTCGGCTACCGGGAGGCGGTCGCCCTGCACGACTCCCCGCTGGCCCCGGCCGGCACCAGGCTGCGCGGCCACGAGTTCCACCGCACGGTCTGCGAGCCCGGCGCGGGCGAACTCCCCGCCTGGGGCTGGCGCCTGCCGACCGGCCCCCGCACCGAGGGCTTCGCGAGCGGCAACGTGCACGCCTCCTACCTGCACCTGCACTGGGCGGGCGCACCGGCGGTGGCCGCCTCCTTCACCGCCGCGGCGGCGGCCTTCGCGGCGGGGGCGGCGTAGTCCGGGGCTTCGGCGGTGGGGGGCAGCGTTGATGGGGGGCGGTCGGGGCCGTGCGGTCCATGGCCGCACCCCTGTGGCGCCCCCGGGATAACGCCGCGACGACGCGGGGTGTGCGGCCGTAGGCTCCGCGCATGCATGTGATCGTTCTCAACGGCGGGTCCAGCTCCGGCAAGTCGAGCATCGCCCTGCGCCTGCAGGAGCTGCTGCCGGACCCCTGGCTGCACCTCGGCGCGGACACCATGGTCGAGGCGCTGCCGCCGTCGCTGCGCACCGGCGGCGAGGGCATCGGCGGGCTGGAGGACGGGGACGGGACGGTCGAGGTCGGCCCGGTCTTCGCCACCCTGGACGCCGCCTGGACGCTCGGGGTCGCGGCGATGGCCCGGGCCGGGGCCCGGATCGTGGTGGACGAGGTGTTCCTCGGCGGCGCCGCTTCGCAGGCCCGGTGGCGGTCGGCGCTGGAGGGCCTGGACGTGCTCTGGGTCGGGGTGCGCTGCGATCCGGCGGTGGCCGCGAAGCGGGAGGCCGCCCGCGGCGACCGGGCGGCCGGGATGGCCGCCGCGCAGGCCTCGCTGGTGCACGAGGGCGTCACGTACGACCTGGTCGTCGACACCTCGCAGGCCTCGGTGGACGACTGCGCCCGGCTCGTCGCCGGGCGGGTAACCTCCGACGGCTGAGGCCGCACCGTACCTGATGCCGCCGCCGGACCCGTCGCCGCCGCTACAGCGCGAGGGTCTGCCAGCCCCGGGTGATCTGGTCGTGGACGGCCGCCGGGTCCGGCGCCGTCGGCTGGGCCGCCGCCAGCGCCGCCAGCAGGGCCGTGCCGTCCGCCGGGCGCTGTTCGGGGGCCATGGCCAGCGCGCGGGTGACGACGGCGGCGAGCGCCGGATCGAGGGTTTGGACCGCCGCCAGCGCCGCGGGTTCGGGCCCGGTCTCCACGATCCGGCGGATCACCGCTCCCGTGTTGGTCGCCGCGAACGGGCTGGCGCCGTGCGCCGCGCACACCACGCAGCACGCCCAGGCCCACACGTCGGCCGCCGTACCGACCCGCTCCTCGCCGAACTGCTCCGGCGCCATGTACGTCAGGGTGCCCGGCCCGCCGCCGGTGGCGGTCAGCCGGGTGCCGTCCACGATCGCCGCGATGCCGAAGTCCAGCAGGCGCGGACCGGCCGTGGTCAGCATGATGTTGGCGGGCTTGAGGTCCCGGTGGACGAGCCCCAGCCGGTGCACCCCGGACAGCGCCACGGCCAGCGCCAGCGCGAGGGCCCGCAGCGCCTCGGCGGAGCGGATCGGCCCCTGCTCGCGCAGGTGGGCGTCCAACGGGCGGCCGTCCAGCAACTCCATGGCCAGGTACGGGCGTCCGGAGTCCACACCGGTGTCGAGCACCCGGGCGGTGTAGGCGCCGGGGACCATCGCCAGCACCTCGGACTCGCGCTGGAAGCGGCGCAACAGGTCGGCGTCGTCGAGGAGTTCGAGGTTGATGGTCTTGAGCGCGACCTGGGTGGCGGAGCCCTGGCGCTGGGCGAGGTAGACCGTGCCCATGCCGCCGGAGCCGATCCGGCCGAGGAGCTGGTAGCCGCCGATCGTGCGGGGCTCGTGAGCGCCGAGGGGGCTGCCGACGGGCGGCCTCGGCAGCACCGGCGGGGCGGCCGGGGCAGCCGGCACCGGAGGGGCGGGCTGCGCGAACTGCGTGGGGACGTACGGGGCCTGAGGCGGGGCGTACGGCGTCTGCGGCGGGACGTACGGCGCCCGCGCCGGCGCGGTGGGCACGTACGGGTTCGGCGACGCCGGGAACGCCTGGACCGCTTGGGCGGCCTGGGCCGCCTGGGCCACTCGGGCCTCTTCGGTGCGCACCGCCTCCGCGCCGACCGGCCTGGCCCGGCGGCTCGCCGCCATCGCGACGGCCTGGAACACCAGCGCGGCGACGATCAGCCCGACCGGCAGGAGGAACACGGCGAGCACCGCGCGGAGGGCGAGCAGGCCGGCTACCCGGGCCCGGGTCCGGCCGGCCCGCCACAGCCGAGGCGGCATGCCGACGGTCCACAGGTTGCGCTGGGTCAGGCACCAGAGCAGCAGCCAGAGCAGCAGGCAGACGACGAAGGAGGTGATGTACCAGGTCCGCGCCGAGTGGAGGGGCAGGTGCGAGACGATCGTGAGGTACCGCGCGTTGTAGACGTCGAACGACCGCCCCAGCCCCTCGAAGAGGACGCTGCTCCAGGCGCGCAGGACGGCCAGCACTCCCACCGCGGTCAGCAGACCCACCGTCAGTTCGCCGATCGTCGCGCCGGTGCCGCCCCGCGCACCTCCGGCCGGGTCCGCACCGGCGGCCGCCAACGCCCGGCGGCGCGTTGCCGCTTGGGCACGAACCAGCACCGGCAGCGTCGCCAGCCGCACCAGCAGCGCCACCCCGACCACCACCAGTACCGCGACGTCGAGCGTGTTCAGCATTTCTTCCCCCTGCCTGATCGGGCAGAGGGAGTATAGGCGGGCACCCCCGGGCCCCGGCCCTGCCGGGTCCCACCGGTCCTACCGGCTCCTACCGGTCGAGCAGCACGGCGAGGTAGCGGTCGATCTCCTCGCGCAGTTCCTCCGGCATCGGCACGTGCCAGTGCCCGCTGCCGGCCGTGGCGTTGAACAGCACGCCGTCGCACCAGCGGATCAACCGGCGGGCGTCCCCCGTGGGGTCGCCCGAGCCGGAGGCGGCGAGCAGCTCGGCGGCACGCTGGGCGAAGCGCGCGCCCAGGCGGTCGTAGAGGGTGCGCAGTTCGGGCCTGCGGGTGGCCTCCAGGGCGAGTTCCAGGCGGGCCAGGGTGAGCCGGCGGCCCTCCGTGAGAGCCCGGAAGAGCACCTCGGCGCCGACCTCGGCCAGAAGTTCGCGCGGCGGGACGGCGGCCTGCGGCAGTTCGCCCTCGGCGAGGACCGGGAAGTCGGCGGTCTCCCGCTCGACGATCCGGGTGAGCACGAGCTCCAGCAGGGCGGCCCTGGTCCGGGCGAGGTTGGAGGTCGAGCCGGCGGGCAGGCCGGACGCGTCGTCCACGGCGCGGTGGGTGAGCCCGCGCAGGCCGGCGTCGGCGATCAGGTCGATGGCGGCGTCGGCGATCAGGGTCGGGCGCGGGGGTGTCATGGGTCCGATCATGGCCTTTCCACTCGGGCTCCCCCAACTCACTACAGCCGTAGTTTACGGCTCACTACACATGTAGTAGCGTGCCGGACATCGGACACTACACCTGTAGTGGCCGGGTCGCGCGAGAAGAGGAGCCCCCTCATGGGCCTGCACCAGGCGATCGTCATCGGCGGCGGCATCGGCGGCCTCACCGCCGCCCTCGCCCTCCACCGGCAGGGCATCCCCGTACGCGTCCACGAACGCGCCGAATCCCTCGAACCCGTCGGCGCCGGGCTCGCCCTCGCCCCCAACGCCCTGCGCTCCCTCGACCGGCTCGGCGTCGGCGCGCGCCTGCGCGCCCTCGCCGCCCCGCACCCCGCCGTCGGGCTGCGCCACCCCTCCGGCCGCTGGCTCGCCCGCCTCGACACCACGGCCTTCGAGGCCCGCTTCGGCGACACCATCGCCGCCGTCGCCCGCGCCGACGTCATCGCCGCCCTGGTCGACGCGCTCCCGGAGGACACCGTCCGCACCGGCTCGCCCGCCACCCTCGTCACCCCCGGCAGCGCCACCGAGCCCGCCGTCCTGCGCACCGCCGACGGGGAGGAGACCGCCGACCTGGTCGTCGCCGCCGACGGCATCCGCTCCGCGACCCGGGCCCTGCTCTTCCCCCGCCACCCCGGCCCCCGCTACAGCGGCTTCACCACCTGGCGCGCCGTCGTCACCCCCGACCGCCGCCCGGCCGCCGTCGGCGAGGTGTGGGGCCGCGGCCGACTCGCCGGAGTCGTCCCGCTCGCCGACGGCCGGGTCTACGTCTACGGTGCCGCCCTCGCCCCGGCCGGCGAGCGGGCCGCCGACGGGGACGAGCGGGCCGAACTCCTGCGCCGGTTCGGCGACTGGTGCGCCCCCGTACCGCAGCTGTTCGCCCTGGCCGAGCCCGAACGCGTCCTGCGCCACGACGTCTGGGACCTCGCCGACCCGCTGCCCGCCCACCACCGCGGCCGGGTCGCCCTCCTCGGCGACGCCGCCCACGCGATGTGCCCCTTCCAGGGCCAGGGCGCCTGCCAGGCCATCGAGGACGCCGTCGTCCTCGCCTCCCTGCTCACCCCCGCCGCCGACCCGGCCGCCGCCCTGCCCGCCTACACCGCCGCCCGGCTCCCCCGCACCACCGCCGTCGTCGCCGCCTCCCGCCGCATCGGCGACCTCGTCGCCCTCCGCTCCCCCGCCGCCACCCTCCTGCGCGACACCGCCCTCACCCTCACCGGCCTCCTTCCCGCCCGCACCCTGCTGAACCGCTCGGCCGCGACCTTCAACTGGCAGCCGCCGACCCTGGGCCGAGCGGGATGAGGCGGACCGGGGCGAGGAGACCCTCAGCCGCCGGAGCCAAGGCCGGCTACGTGTCGGTGTCCTTGGGGTGCCGGGGCGAGGCGTAGACGAAGTGGACGGTGCGGGCCGCCTCGTCCACCAGGTACCGCACCCGGCCGCCCGCCGTCACCTCGTACTCCCATTGCGGCAGCTCGACCCCGCCGAAGACCCGGGTCGCCAGGCGCCCCCGGAGCCGGTGCTGCCGATCGGGGTCCCGCGCCGAGACGGCGGGACGTCGTCGCCGCGCTTGGGGCTCACGACTCGACCACCTCGCCGTGGTCGTCGCCGGGGAGGGGGCCGGTGAGCTCGGCCGCCAGTTCCGGATCCGCGAGGACCCTGGCGGTGGCGCGCCACTCGGCTATCACCCGGTGCAGGCCGGCGTGCACGTCCAGCTCGACGACGTCACGCGTCACGTCGACGAGGTCGACGACGAACTCCCGGATCTCCTCGGCCGACAGGTGCCTGACCCAGGGGAAGACCGCGGGAAAGGCCAGCAGCACGGCCCGCGCACCCTCATCGCTGCCGATCAGCGCGGCGAGCAGGCGCGCGGTGACGTCCGCGGTCTGCTCGCGCTGGCGGTCGTGGCGCTCGGTGGTGAGGTAGAGGTCCTCGCCGTCCCGCCGCGTGACGCGCACGCGCTGGGCCCGCTCCACGGTGTCCGCGACACGCTTGGAGTTCTTCGACAGCTCGGAGAACGACACGGTGAGGGTCGGCATGGTCCGACGGTAGTTCGGAGTACGTTCCGAAGTCCATCGCGACGAGGCCGTCGGGCGGCCCGTGTCGGTGGCGGTTGCGATGATGCGCGCCATGGATGACTCCGGCCGCCGCGCCATTGCCGAGTACTGGGACGCGGCCGCCGCGGCCTTCGACGAGGAGCCCGACCACGGGTTGCGGGCGGAGCCTGTGCGGGCGGCGTGGCTTCGGCGGGTGCGGGGGTGGGTGCCGGGCGGGGCGGCGGACGTGCTGGACGTCGGGTGCGGCACCGGCTCGCTGTCGCTGCTGCTCGCGGCGGACGGGCACCGGGTGACGGGCGTGGACCTGGCGCCGCGGATGGTCGGGCGGGCCAGGGCGAAGCTGGTCGCGGCGGGCCTGACGGCGCGGTTCCTGGTGGGTGACGCGGGCGCGCCGCCGCTCGGGGACGAGAGCTTCGACGTCCTGCTGTCGCGGCACCTGGTCTGGACGCTCCCCGAGCCCGAGCGGGCGCTGCGCGCCTGGGTGCGGCTGCTGCGGCCGGGCGGCCGGCTGGTCCTGGTCGAGGGCCGCTGGCGGGAGACCGGGCAGGCCACCGTTTCGCCGTACCCGGCCGGGGCGGGGCCGCTGCCGTGGGGCGGCGGGGTCGGGGCGGAGGAACTCGCGGCGGCCGTACGGCCGTTGGTCTCCGAGCTGCGGGTCGAGCCGCTCGCCGGGGAGGCCGAGCTGTGGGGCGGCCCGGTGAACGACGAGCGGTACGCGCTGGTCGCACGCCGTTGAGCGGCCCGGTCGGGCAGCCCGATCGGACCTCCCGGCCAGACGGCCCGGTCAGACGGGCTGGCCGAAGGTACCGGTGAGCGGGTCGGAGTGGTGACAGGCGGCGCAGCGCAGCCGGGTGTAGATCGCCACCGCGCCCATGAAGACGTCCTCGCGCCCGTCGGCCGGGGACGTGGAGGCGGCGGGTTCCCCGCAGTCCAGGCAGACCCGGCGGGGGCGGGCGGCGATCGAGCAGGCGCGGCAGATCAGGTGGGTCGGGTGTTCCGCGTGCACGACGACGGGCTGCGGCCCGCCGTACAGCAGGTGGTCGCACCAGGTGCAGGACTCGTCCCGCTGCGACGCCAGCATCCGGGCGCGGGTCTCCTGCTGCCACTTCGCCGCCTCCTGCAGAGGCACCTTGACCGGCGGCCCCCACCCGGAGGCGGTCAGCCACTGGGCACCCTCGGTGCCGGCGGCCCGCAGCTGGTCGCCGACGGCGATGTCCCTGGGGGTCTTCTCTTTCATCGGGGCCTCTCCTCCGGTGGGCTTCCGCAGGGGATAACGCCGCCGGGACACCGCTGGACACGCCGCCCGCGCCCGCCCCTGGAGGCACCGGCCCGGCTCAGAGGAGCGGCTCGGTGTCCCCGTGCGCGATGAGGAGCTTGCGCAGCAGGGCGTCGAGCCGGTTGCGCTCGTCCGCGTCGAGGGCCGAGAGGATGCGCTCCTCGTTGCGGACGTGACCGGCCAGGGCCCCGTCGATCAGTTCCTTGCCGGCCGGGGTGAGGCGGACCAGGACGGCCCGGCGGTCGGTCGGGCAGGGGTTGCGCTCGACCAGTCCCTTGGCGGACAGCCGGTCGACCCGGTTGGTGATGGCCCCGGAGGTGACCATCGCGGACTTGAGCAGCGCGCGGGCGTTGAGCTCGTACGGCTCGCCGGAGCGGCGCAGGGTGGCCAGCACGTCGAACTCGGAGGAGTCCAGGCCGCAGGCGGTGAAGTACTCGCGCAGGGCGTTGTCGACCCGGACGTTGAGCCGTCGCAGCCGGCCGATCAGAGCCATCGGCCCGGCGTCCAGCTCGGGGCGGGCCCGGGCCCACTGCTCGACGATGTCGTCCACGGTGTCGCGCTGCTGCATGCCCGCCGCCCTTCCGGAGCCGTCTGTCCGTAGCCGTCCGGTGTCCGCTGCCCACCCGACGTAGATATCTTAACATTCACATACTTGACGTTCGCGGATCCCCGGCGTAGAAATTATCTCAACGTTCAGATAATCAACGTTCAGGGGGACGTCATGGCCGTCATGGACCGCAAGCGCGCGGGGATCGCCGCCACCGCCGCACTCGCCCCGGCCGCGTGGGGCACCACCTACCTCGTCACCACCCAGCTGCTGCCCGACGGCCGCCCGCTGCTGCTCGCCGCACTCCGTGCGCTCCCGGCCGGACTGCTCCTGCTGCTGATCGGCCGCCGACTTCCCAAGGGGCGCTGGTGGGGGCGCGCGGCCGTGCTCGGGATGCTCAACATCGGGCTGTTCTTCCCGCTGATGTTCGTCGGCGCCTACCGCCTGCCCGGCGGCGTCGCCGCCACCATCGGGGCGATCCAGCCGCTGCTCGTCGCCGGGTTCTCGATCGGCGTGCTGCGGGTGCGACCCGGACGGCGGGCGGTGATCGCCGGACTGGTCGGGGTCGGCGGAGTGGCCCTGCTGGTGCTCAAGAGCGGCGCCCGGCTGGACGGCGTCGGCATCGCCTCGATGGTCGCCGGGATCTCGCTGATGGCCATGGGCACCGTCCTCACCCGCCGCTGGGGCCGCCCCGAGGGCGCCACCCTGCTCGACCTCACCGGCTGGCAGCTCCTGGCCGGCTCGGTCTTCCTCGTCCCGCTCGCCGCCCTGGTCGAGGGCGCACCGCCCGCCCTGAGCGCCGCCAACCTGGCCGGCTTCGCCTACCTCGGCCTGTTCGGCACCGCGCTCGCCTACTCCCTCTGGTTCCGCGGCATCGAGCACCTCGGCGCCGGCCCGGCCTCCTTCCTCGGCCTGATCAACCCGGTCGTCGCCACCCTCGGCGGCCTCCTCGTCCTCGGCCAGACCCTCACCCCCTGGCAGGTCCTCGGCCTCCTCCTCGCCCTCGCCGCCATGCTCGTCGGCCAGGCCCCCACCCGCCGCACCCCAACCCCGGCCCCGACCACCACCCCCTCCACAGCCGCGGCCGAGCCCCCCACCCCCCGCCCCGAACCGGCCACCGCCGCCCGCTGACCAACCCCTCCCGAACGCCCGCCGGCTACCCGCCCGCGGGCGTTCGGCCGTTCCCGGCCTCTCGGCCCCGCCCGGTCTCCGGACCGGGGCGTACGGCGCTCCCGTGCGGGTAGGGAGCCGTTGGCCCGACTCGACCAGAGCGGGAGGAAGGGGACTGCCCGATGGTCGATTCCGACGGATTGCACTCCGCGATCGCCGCACAGATCGAAGCGTTCACGACGGCCGGCGGCACAGGCGTGCGCAGCGTCCTGGTGAAGACGCTCGACGGCCCCCGGCTCACCGTCGCCCACCGGGCGGACCTGGTGCTTCCTGCGGCGAGCCTGACCAAGATGATCCTCGGGGTGGCCCTCTTCGACTCGGCCGAACGCGGCGAGCTCGACCCCGATGAGCGCGTCCGGATCGGGGCCCTCCCGGGCACGATGTACCCGAGTGTGCTGCAGGCCCTCGACCCCGATTCGACCGTCACCGTACGGGAGTTGTGCGGGTTCGCCCTGGTGACCAGCGACAATCCGGCAGCCGAGCACGTACGCGCCGTCCTGGGCCAGGAGCGGATCGACGCCACGATCAAGGCCGTCGGACTGCACAGCACGACCTTCCCTGCCGGGTTCTCCGAGCGGGAACTCGGTCCGCTCGGCCGGGCCAACACCACGACCGCCGAGGACATGCTGAGGCTGGTCGAGTACATCGACCGGACGCCCCACCTCGAGCCGGTCCGCCGCTACCTGGTCAACTACCTGCGCAACGACCGGATTCCGTCCCGCCTGGACGACGACGTCCCGGTCCGGCACAAGACCGGAAGCCTGCGCGGCATCGTGAACGACGCGGGCATCGTCCTGCATCCCGCACACCGCGTCGCCATGGTCTTTCTGACCGAGGGGCAGGCGGACAACATTCGTACGGCACAGGAGATCGGGGAGGTCTCCGAACGCATCGTCCGGATCATCACAGAGGGGTCGGCGCTCTGACGCGGCCCACGGGGGTGGCGCGTGGCCTTGCCTCGTGAACGACAACTGCGCAAGATCCTCGCGCTGATCAACACCCTCGCATTGACGGTGGGGCTGGTCTGCGTGGTGACCGCGGCACTGATGACCCACCAGCAGGTCCTCGCCACCGTCCTCAGCCTCATCGGCGGCGCCTTCGTGTCGGCGGCGGCCGTCACCCTCGCGATCGGCTCCCTCACCGTACGGGAGACCACGGAACAGGTGGACAGCGCCGTGCTTCGCGGCATGCAGGACGTCCTCGGTCCGGTGCGCGACCCGCTGTTCGCCGGAGCGCTGTCCGCCTACCGCTACGACTGCCTGCTCTCGCCCGCACCAAACGGCGACGCCCATCCGGACTACCTCTACCAGAGCTTCCGGATCTCCTACCGGATCGAGGCCCTGCCCGGAACGGTGACGATCGCCTGCCTCGCCTCCAACGACGACGCCGGACTGGACGGCTTCACCGGGCCCGAGTGCCTGCTCCGGTGGATGATCGACGACAACCTGGATCCGGACGACCCGGAAGTCTTCACGGTCGGCGCGGTCCGGGTGGACAACCGCGAACTGGAACGCGCGCCCGCCACGCACGAGGACGTCGTCGGCGGACGCGCCAGGGTCGAACACTTCCCGGTACCGCGCGAGGTTCAGGCCACCGCGGGCCACCTGGTGGAGCTGAGCGTCACGGCACGCAAGTTCGTGGGAAACGACCGACGGATTCGCGTCCAGGCCCAGGTGTTCCGCCATGTCACCGATGCCGAGTACCGGCTCACCGTTGATCCCGCGCTCCGGCCGACCCGCCTGAGCGTGAACGCGTCGGAGATCAGCGCGCTCGGGGCCGCCCACGGTGCGAGCGTCCGGGCCACCTTCCCCGCGCCGTTCAACAACACCGCCGGGCTGATCCAGCTCCCGTTCCCGCTCCAACCCGGCAGCGTCATGGCCTTCACCATCGACCGACACGTGGCCTGACCCGGCGCCCGGCGGGGGTCAGCCGGTGGCGCGGATGTAGATGTCGGCGGCGCCGGGGAGGCCGCCGGAGATGGTGGCGACGTAGATGCGGCGGGCGGTGGGGGTGTGGGTGGGGAGGGCGGTGGGGCTGGGGGTGGGGGTCCAGGTGGGGCTCGGGGTGGGGTCGTCGGGGGTGGGCTCGTCCGGGGCGGCGGGCTCGTCCGGGACGGGGTCCGGGGCGGGGGCGACCACGGGGGCCGGGTCGGCGGGGTCGGCGGGCTCGGCGAGGGGGTCGTCGGACTCCGGGGCGGGGGTGGCCTCCGGGGACGGGCTCTCGGCGGGGGTGGGGGTGGCCGAGGGGGTGGGGGCGGCGGCGGGCGGCGGCGGGGAGTCGGGGAGTTCCGGGGCCTCGGCCGGCTCGTCGCCGCCGAGGGCGGCGAGCAGGTCGGCGGGCAATGGGGCGACCGGGCCGGGCGCGGGGAGGTCGTAGGCGCTGAGGAAGTCGCCGAGGCCGGGGGCCCGGCCGCCGCCGAGGCGGTAGTGCAGGTAGGCGACCGGGGCGCCGTCGGAGGTGTGGGTGTAGACGGCGCCGACGGGGACGTAGAAGCGGCCGACGCCGGGGTGCTGGGAGGGGTGGAGCCCGGCCAGGCGTTCGGCGCGGTCGCGGTCGGTCTCGCGGCCGGTGCCGCCGGCGGTGAGCGCGTTGACGCCGCGCACCACGAGGGCGGCGGCGACGGACACGCACAGCACCAGCCCGACGGCGACGGTGCGCCGCAGGACCGGGCGGCCGTGCAGGGCTGGCCACGAGTCGGTCACCGTGCGCTCGGGTGGGATGCCGTCCACGGTTGTCTTGCTCCCCCGTTCGGTCAGAACGCTCGATCAGGACGTCTGATCAGGACATTTGTTCGAGGTGCCTGATCGGGACGTCACACTCTGCTCGACGTGGGACGGTAGCCGAGAGTTCCTCAGCCCAGGTAGGCGGGGGCGACCGCGGCCTTGGTGACCGGCTCCGCGCGGCCCGAACCGTCCGCCGGGACGGTCCACAGGTCGGCGCCGTAGTCGCCGGGCAGGGCGTAGACCAGGGTGCCGGCGCCGGACCAGAGCGCCTGGTCGTCGATGTTGCGCTGCTCGGCGGTGGCGGTCTCGGTCATGGTGGCGAGGTCGAGCACGTACAGCCGCCACGGGGCGTCGGCGGGCAGGCCGGGGACGCGCTTCTTGTACGCGACGCGGGTGCCGTCCGGGGAGAGCGAGGGGCACTCGACGTTGTCGTGCAGGGCGGTGAGGGTGCGGGCGGTGAGGTCGCCGCGGACGAGGTGGGTCTGCCCGGCGCTGGCGAGGGTGGCGTAGAAGGTGGTGTCGTCGGCGAAGGTGACGCCCCAGATGTTGATGTCGTGCGCCTGGTACGGGCGGCCGTCCAGGACGACCGCGAAGTCCTCCAGGTTCTCCCGCAGGTTCCAGTCCCGGACGTCCACGATCGAGGTGCGGGTGGAGAAGTCGCTGCCCGCGTACGAGTCGCCGCTGACGAAGACCGTCCAGGCGGCGAGGTGCCCGGACGGCGAGACCCGGGAGCGGGTGGGGATGCCGGCCGCCGGGAACGAGCGGAGTTCGCGCAGGTGGTCGTCCAGGACGACGGCGCGGTAGGTGTCCTCCAGCGCGCCGTGCTGGGCCTGGAGGCAGATGCCGGTGCCGGCGGCGGCGTGGAAGCGCAGGCACTGGACGCCCGAGGCGGTGCGCGGGCCGTCCGGGTGGTCGGCGGCGACGGTGGTGATCTCGTCCCGGTGCGGGCCCCAGGCCATGTTGCGGAACAACAGCCGTCGTCCGCCGGACTGCACCTGTAGTGACACCGGGCCGGACGCGACGGACGGCCCGCCGGGCTGGGCCTGGTCCCGGCGGGCGGTGCGGTCGGCGGCGTAGAGGACGGCCCCGGTGCCGACCGCGCCGAGCAGCACGACGGCGACCAGCAGGATGATCACCCTGGTCCGGTTCCGCAGGTTCATCGGCTCTTCTCCTCCGGGGGCTTCACGACGACGGGTTCGGACGGGTGCGGCACCGCCGCGGCGGAGGGTTCGGACCGGCGCAGCACCGCCGCCGCGCCGAGCACGCACAGCGCCAGCGCCCCCGCCGACCAGCCCAGCGCCGCCGAGCCGCCGACCGCACCCCACAGCGCGCCGAACAGCAGCGAGCAGGCGAACCGGGCCAGCGCCTGCCCGGTGCCGACCAGGGCGAGCCCGGCGCCGCGCTGCTCGGCGGGTACGGCGTCGGCGGCCGCCGCGGCGAGCACGCCGTCGGTGGCCGCGTAGAAGGCGCCGTGCAGCGCCAGCACGCAGAGCACCGCCGGCAGCCCCCGCAGCGGCGAGAGCAGCAGCCCGTACGCGAGCAGCAGCACCCCGTGCCCGGCGAGGAAGAGCCGGTGGCGGCCGATCCGGTCGGCGAGCGCGCCGAGCGGGACGGCGAGCAGCAGGAAGGCCGCGGCGGTGCCCAGCGGCAGCAGCGGGAACAGGTCGACGGGCAGGTCCAGTCGGCGCTGGACCAGCAGGTAGAGGAAGGAGTCGCTGACGGTGGTGAGGCCGAGCAGGACGGCGCAGAGCGTCAGCCGGCGCAGCCCCGGCAGCCGCAGCAGGGTGAGGCTAGCGCGCAGCGAGGGGGCGGGCGCCGAGGCGTCGTCGCCCTGCTGCCGGTTCGGCACGAACAGCAGCAGGATCAGCACGCCGAGCGCCGCGACGCACGAGCTGACCGTGAACACCGCGTCGTAGCCGTGCCGTTCGCCGCCGTCGGCGAGCAGCGGGCCGCCGGCCAGCCGCAGCACCAGGAAGGCGGTGAGCGGGCCGAGCAGGGCCCCGGCCGTGTCCATCGCCCGGTGCACCCCGAACGCCCGGCCGCGGTGGGCGGGTTCGGTGGCGAGCGAGATCATCGCGTCCCGGGGCGCGGTGCGCAGGCCCTTGCCGGTGCGGTCGACGGCGATCACGGCGCCGATCAGCGGCACGGTGTGGACGAACAGCAGCAGCGGCCGGCACAGCGCGGACAGCCCGTACCCGACGGCCGCGACGGCCTTGTGGCGGGCGGCGCCGTCGCGGCCGCGGCGGTCCGAGAGGTGGCCGCCGACCAGCCGGACCAGCGCGCTGAAGCCGTTCTGGATGCCGTCGAGCAGGCCGAAGCCGAGCGGGGAGAGGCCGAGGCCGGTGAGCAGGTAGAGCGGGAGGACGGCGGTGACCATCTCGGAGGAGATGTCGGTGACCAGGCTGACCGTGCCGAGGGCGAGGACCGCCCCCGGCACGGCGCCCCGCCGCGCCCGACCGGTGGCCGGCGCGGGGGCCGCCCCGAGGGGGGCCGCGTCGGCGTCGGTCGGGGCGGCGGGGGCCTTCGAGCTGCGGGAGTCCGCGACGTACACGGGCGTCAGTTCCAGATTCCGGTGATGTCGGCGGCGCCGGCCGAGTTGCCCGCGTGGGCGTTGACCCCGGCCAGGTCCTCCAGGGTGTGCAGCACGTCGTAGTGGTTGTACGTGGTGGCGGTGCTGCTGCCGGGGGCGACGTGGGCGCCGTAGACGAGGGTCGGGATGCGGTTGCCGGACAGCTTGTTGTCCTCGTCGAAGGTGAGCAGGAGCAGGCTGTTGTGGCTCTTCGCCCACTGCGCGTACCCGTCGAGGTTGGCCTGGAGCCAGGAGTCGCCGGTGCCGACGGAGCAGTCGTGCATGTCGTCGCAGAGGTCCGGGACGACGAAGGAGACCTTCGGCAGGGTGCTGTAGTCGCTCGGGAAGGCGTCCATGCCGTACGCGCTGGAGGTGGGCACGTTGCCGAAGCCGAACCACGGGTTGTGCTTCTGGGCGTAGTTGCCGCTGCTGCAGTCGGTGGCGCCGGGGCCGGGCAGGCCCTCGTTGTAGCTGGCCCAGGTCTGGCCGGCGCCGATCAGCTCGGACGCGAGGTTGGGCTGCTGCAGGGCGCCGACGTCCACGCAGCCGTCGTCCACGATGCCCTGGGAGCTGCCGGAGAACAGCATGTAGTAGTTGGGCTGGCTGGGGTGGGTGAGCGCGTAGGACTGGGTCAGCGTCGCGCCGCCGACCACCAGGGTGGTGTTGATGTACGGGGCCTTGGAGCTGCCGATCACCTGGGAGTAGGCGTGGTTCTCCAGGACGACGACGACCACGTGGTCGGGCGCGGGCAGGCCGGCGGCGGCGCCCGCGGCGGTGTCGGCGGCCGCGCTGCCGCCGGCGGCCCAGAGGCCGAGCGAGCCGGCGACCAGGCCGAGGCCGGCGGCCAGCGCGGTGAGCGGACGCAGCGGGCGCGGCCGGCGGCGGCCGGGGCGCGGGAGGGAGGCGACGGCGGAAGAGGGGGTGCCGGGGGTGCGCAGTCGTGCGAAGGCCATGGGGTCCTCCGGATGTCGGGGCTTCCTGGCGGGAGCGCCGAGAACAGTAGGAGTGCCGCGGTGACGTGTACCGCACAAGACAAGTGAAGAACAGGCGAACAGCTGCCGCGCCCCGGCGGACCGGCGGCGTCGGCAAGAGCATCGGGAAGGACACCGGGAAGGGCGTCGGGAAGGGCGTCGGGAGCGGCGACGGCACCGGCGTCGGATCTCACACCCGCCGCGATTGACCCGTTCCGCCCGGGCGTGGTGGGATCACCGGAGCTTGGGACGAAAGGGTGCGGCACGTGAGCGGACTGGTCGCCGTCGTCCCCCGCACCCTGGTGGTCGGGATCGGTGCGAGCAGCGGCGCCGAGCGGACCGAGGTGCTGCGGCTGCTGACGGACACCCTCCGGGAGGCCGGGCTGGACCGTTCCGAGGTGGCCCGGCTGGCCACCGTGGCGGGCAAGGCGGACCACCCGGCGGTGCGCTGGGCGGCCGACCACCTCACCGGCGTACCCGTGGACGAGCACCCGCCCGAGGCGCTCGCGGGCGTGCCGGTGCCGAACCCCTCCGCCGCCGTCGGTACGGCCGTCGGCACCGCGAGCGTGGCCGAGGCCGCGGCGCTGGCGAGCGCGCCGGGGGGCCGGCTCGTGGTCACCAAGCGGAAGTCGGCGCGGGCCACGCTCGCGATCGCCCGGGCGGCGGCGCACGGACGGCTCGCACCGCTCGACCTCGGCGACGACCCGCGGCCCACCGCACCACCCGGCCCGTAGAACCGCATCACGTCCACCACCAGTCGCGACCACCCGAACCAGCCGCACCACCCAGCGAGGAGACCCCGCGTGACCGCCCCCGAACCCGACCTGCGCCACCACGGCGACGCCGAGGTGCGCGCCGACGGGCTCGGCCTGGTCGACCTCGCCGTCAACGTCCGCACCGGCACTCCCCCGACCTGGCTGCGTGAGCACCTCGCGGCCACCCTCGGCGACCTCGCCGCCTACCCCGACCAGAGCGCCGCGCGCGCCGCCGTGGCCGCCCGGCACGCCCGCCCGGTCGAGGAGGTGCTGCTCACCTCGGGGGCGGCGGAGGCCTTCGTCCTGCTGGCGCGCGTACTGACGCCACGTCACATCGTCGTGGTGCACCCCCAGTTCACCGAGCCGGAGGCGGCCCTGCGGGACGCCGGACACCACGTGCACCGGGTACTGCTCTCCCCCGGCGACGGCTTCCGGCTGGGCGCCGTCCCCGAGGAGGCGGACCTGGTCGTCCTCGGCAACCCGACCAACCCGACCTCCGTGCTGCACCCCGCCGAGGCCGTCGCCGCACTGGCCCGGCCGGGGCGCACCCTGGTGGTGGACGAGGCGTTCATGGACACCGTCCCGGGCGAGCGGGAGTCCCTCGCCTCCACCCGGGACCTGCCCGGCCGGGTCGTCGTGCTCCGCAGCCTCACCAAGACCTGGGGGCTGGCCGGACTGCGGGTCGGCTACGTGCTCGGGCCCGCACCGCTGATCGCCGACCTCGGCGCCGCCCAGCCGCTCTGGCCGGTCTCCACCCCGGCGCTGGCCGCCGCCGAGGCGTGCAGCGGCCCGGCAGCGCTCGCCGAGGCGGAGCTGGCGGCGGCCGAACTGGCGCTCTGGCGCGAGCACTTGGTGAAGGGCCTGGCCGCCTTCCCGTCGGTGCGGCTGTACGGCGAACCGGCCGCCTCCTTCGTCCTGGTACGGCTGCCCGACGCGGCGGCGGTCCGGCGGCGGCTGCGCGAGCACGGCTTCGCCGTCCGGCGCGGGGACACCTTCCCGGGGCTGGGCGAGGAGTGGCTGCGGATCGCCGTCCGGGACGAGGCGACCACCGACCGGTTCCTCAACGCCCTTGAGGCCGTTCTCCGTTCGGCCTGACCGGCGCAACACCAGCCCACCCCCGGCCGCCGGCCGCCCTCCCGTCAGGGCGGACGGACGGGCAGACGGCCGGGCGGACGCACGACAGCACACCCCCGGCCGACCCGGCGAGCGCTACTGGAGCCCGAGCGCCTCCGCCGCCAGGGCGGTGCCCTTCACGCGGGCCGCGATCTTGGCGAAGGCGGTGTCCCGCGAGGTGGAGGCGTCGTCTGCGAACGGCGAGAATCCGCAGTCGTCGGTCGTGCCGAGCTGGTCGACCGGGATGTGCCGGGCTGCGGCCAGCACCCGGTCCCGCACCTCCTCCGGGGTCTCCACCCTGGGGTCGATCGGGTCGGTCACTCCGACGAACACCCGGATTCCGGGGCGGAGTTGATCCGCGATGACGGCGAGCACGCGGTCGGGGTCGGCCTCGCTCGCCAGCTGCACGTAGAAGTTGCCGACCCTGAGCCGGAAGAGCTTCGGCAGCAGCTCGGCGTAGTCGACGTCCAGGCTGTGGGTGGAGTCCTGGTCCCCGCCCGGGCAGGTGTGCACGCCGAGGCGGGCCCGCTCCTCCTCGGCGAACCGGTCGAGCACCTGGTTGTTGAGGGCCACGAAGTCGTCCAGCAGACTGCCCGACGGGTCCAGCTTGAGCGACAACCGGGCCTCGGTGAAGTCGAGTTGGACGACGTGGGCGCCCGCGTCCAGGCAGCCGCGAATGTCGGCCTCGGCCTCGTCGGCCAGGTCCTCCAGGAAGTTCTCGCGCGAGTACCCGTCGATGCCGTCGGCGGGGTAGAGCAGGCTGAGCGCGGAGGGTGCGATGACGGCCTGCTTGACGGGCTGCGAGGTGTGCCGCAGGGCGTCGCGCAGATAGGTCTCGGCACGGACCCGGTACCGGAAGGGTCCGGCGGTCAGCCGCGGCAGCTGCCGGGTGTGTCCGTCGGCGAAGGGGATGACGGCGCCGTCCCCGGCGAGGGAGGTCAGCCCGGCGAGGGGGTACGTGACGAAGCTCGGCTTCGCCTGCTCGCCGTCCACCAGGACGGGGCAGCCGAGCTCCGCCAGCCTGGCCAGGGTGTCGGCGGTGGCCTCGTCCTGCAGCTTCTTCAGGTCGGCGTCGGACAGCCGCCCCTCGGCGTGTTCGGTCAGGGCGTTCAGCAGAGTGCTCGGCCGGGGGATGCTGCCGATGGGCTCCGTGAGAATGGTCATGACGGGACGGTAGAAAGGGCGGCGCCCCGAGCACAACGGGGCGCTCGGCGCACTCCGCTCGACCGTTCACACCTCGCGCGCCCCACTCTTCTCCGTTCACGCCCCTGGAACAGCACACCCCTCCGCCCAATCCCGTAGCGTGGCGAAGTCGTCGGCGAGCAGGCCGAGTCGGGGGTTGACGTGCAGGGCGAGCGCCGGGCCGGGGTGGTTCGCCTCGATCCACTCCTCGTCCCGCGGGCCGAGTTCGTCGTCGACCCAGACGAACGGGCGCCCGGCGGCCCAGGCGACCACGTCCCTGGTCTTCCAGTGCAGCCCGTCCCGCGCCTCGCCGAACAGGTCGGACCAGCTGATGTACGGGAGTTCGGGCAGGCCCAGGTGCGGGCCTATGTGGGTGTTCGCGTCGCCCATCCAGCCGGTGGCCCACACCAGTTCGTAGGGCAGTGCCAGCAGTTCCGCGCCGTGCGAGGGGTTGAGCCAGACCCGCAGCGGCTTGACCCGGACGGCGGGGGGCTTGGCGTGCCTGGCGCGGGTCGCCTGCCGGGCCTGGACCGCCGCCAGGTGCTCCTGCTTCGCCACCCACCAGGAGGGGCGCAGCCGGTGGGTGGCGTAGCCCTCGGGCCTCCGCTTCGGCGCGGCGTAGGGGTTGAGCGGTCCGTCCACGTCGAGGAGGAGCAGGGGCTGCTGGGTCATGCCATGAATTCTCGGTCCGGCGGGGGCGCTTGACCAGCGGTTTGCGGGTCGACGCGCGGAGCGGGCGCCCGCTACGGGCGGGACCACAGGTTGCGGGCGGCGAGCAGCGGGAGCACGCCCTCGCCGAACCAGTACGCCTCCTCCAGGTGCGGCATCCCGCTCAGCACGAACTCGTCGACGCCCAGCCCGTGGTACTCGCAGATCAGGTCCGCGACCTCCCGGTGGCTGCCCACCAGCGCCGTGCCGGCGCCGCCGCGCAGCAGCCCGATGCCGGCCCACAGTCCGGGGTACACCTCCAGCCGCTGCGCCGAGCCGCCGTGCAGCGCGAGCATCCGCCGCTGGCCCTCCGACTCGCTCCGGGCGAGCGCCCGCTGGGTCTCCCGCACCCGCTCCGGGTCCATCGCGGCGAGCAGCCGTTCGGTCTCCGCCCAGGCCTGGGCGGCGGTGTCCCGGGTGATCACGTGCAGCCGGATGCCGAACCGTACGGTCCGGCCCCGGGCGGCGGCCAGGCCGCGGATCCAGCGGATCTTCTCCCGGACCTGGGCGGGCGGTTCGCCCCAGGTCAGGTAGACGTCCGCGTGCTCGGCGGCGACGTCGCCGGCGGCCGGGGAGGAGCCGCCGAAGTACACCGCCGGGACCGGGTCCGGCAGCCGGTTCAGCCGCGCCCCCTCGACCCGCAGGTGCGGCCCGTGGTGGTCGACCGTCTCCCCCGCCCAGAGCCGCCGGGTGATGCCCAGGAACTCCCCGGTCCGCGCGTACCGGGCGTCCTTATCCAGGAAGTCCCCGTAGGCGCGCTGCTCGGCGGACTCCCCGCCGGTCACCACGTTGAGCAGCAGCCGCCCGCCGGACTGCCGCTGGTAGGTGGCGGCCATCTGCGCGGCCAGCGTCGGGCTGATCTGCCCGGGCCGGAACGCCACCAGGTACTTCAGCCGCTCGGTCACCTGGCTGAGCATCGCGGTGGTCAGCCAGGCGTCCTCGCACCAGGCCCCGGTCGGCGTCAGCACCCCCTCGAAGCCCAACTGCTCGGCGCTGCGGGCGATCTGGCCGAGGTAGCCGACGCTCGGCGGCCGGTCCGAGCCGGCCGTGCCGGGCGTGGAGCCGTGCCCGCCACCGACGATCAGCCGGCTGTCGCCGTTGGTGGGGAGGAACCAGTGGAAGGTGAGAGCCATGGACGGACACACTCCTGGGGCCGGTACTGCCTGCGGTCGGTTGACGGAACCCGCCGACCGCGACACCCGTCCGCCCACACCCGCCCCAGGTCCACGTGCAGACGGCGCACGAGGAGGGGGCGGTCCGGAGCAGTCATGGCCCGATTCTCCGGGACCGCCCCACCCCGATCAAGACCCGGCCGGAACCGGCTCGCTACCGCGCCGTCCAGCCGGTCCAGCTGCCGTTGGTGTCCCGGGCCCGGGACCAGGTCCGGCCGTCGGCGCCGGGCACGTCGATGCGGAAGGCGCCGCCCATGGTCGCCGCGGTGATCTCGACCTTGCCGGCCATGGTGCCGCCGAGGGACTTCCAGTCGGTCAGCTTGGTGGAGTTGGCGATGGTCGACCGCGTGTACACCGCGTGGTTGGTGCCGATCACCAGGATCAGGCGGGTGCCGTCCCGGAAGTCGAAGAAGGTCGCCCCGCTGCCGTAGCTGCCGCCGCAGTAGAACGTGCCGCCGAACAGTCGGTCGCTGCAGGTCGTGACACCCGGCACGGGGGTGCTCCCGGAACCGGCCGGCTCGACGGCGAGGCCCTGCGCCACACCCGGCCCGGCCGGCTTGCCCGGCGTGATCGGCACGCCCGGCCTGGGAGCGCCCGGCGCCGTGGTCGGCACACCCGGCGAGGGAACGCCCTGCACCGTGATCGGCACGCCCGGCGTGGTGGCGGTGGTCCCGCCGGCGGCCGAGGCGGGAGCCGCAGCCGCGGCCAGCCCGATGCCCGCGAGGGCGGCGGCGGAGACGAGGGCCGCCTGGATCTTCTTCATGAACGCTCCTGAGTGAACGGTTCGGGCCGCGGACGGCGACCGGTCGGCGCGCGAGCGCTCCCCGGCGCCCGCCCGTCGGGCCCTCTCCGGTAGCAACGGGAGCCCCGCTCGGCCGAGTTCAACGACTGGTCCGCCGATTTCGCGGAGCCGACCGGAACGCCGCCGGGCCTCCCCTCGCGTGGAGGGGAGGCCCGGCGGACTGCTCAGGAGACGCGGCGGATCAGACCTGGCCGGCCTTCTCCAGGGCCTCGCAGCAGGTGTTGATCAGGAGCCGGGTGACGACGTAGGGGTCGACGTTGGCGTTCGGGCGACGGTCCTCGATGTAGCCCTTCTTGTCCACCTCGACCTGCCACGGGATGCGCACCGAGGCGCCGCGGTCGGAGACGCCGTAGCTGTAGACGTTCCACGGGGCGGTCTCGTGCTTGCCCGTGAGGCGCGACTGGATGTCGTGGCCGTACTGGTTGACGTGCTCCAGCACCTTCTCCTGCGAGGTGCCGAGCGACTCGCAGGCGGTGATGATGGCGTCGTAGCCCTCGCGCATCGCCTTGGTGGAGAAGTTGGTGTGGGCGCCCGCACCGTTCCAGTCACCGCGGGCCGGCTTGGCGTCGAGGGTGGCGTCGATGCCGAACTCCTCGGCGGTGCGGTACAGCAGGTAGCGGGCGATCCACATGTCGTCCGAGACGGTCAGCGCGTCGACCGGGCCGATCTGGAACTCCCACTGGCCGGGCATGACCTCGGCGTTGATGCCGCAGATGGCCAGGCCGGCGTCGATGCAGCGGTCCAGGTGCAGCTCGACGATCTCGCGGCCGAAGACCTCCTCGGCGCCGACGCCGCAGTAGTAGCCGCCCTGCGGGGCCGGGAAGCCGCCCTCCGGGAAGCCGAGCGGGCGGGAGCCCTTGAAGAAGGTGTACTCCTGCTCGATGCCGAAGATCGACTCCTGCGAGGCGTACTTCTCGGCGACCTCGCGCAGCAGGGCGCGGGTGTTGGAGACGTGCGGGGTGCCGTCCGTCTCCAGGACCTCGCAGAGGACCAGGATGTTGTCGCCGCCGCGGATCGGGTCCGGCGTCACCCGCACCGGGTCCAGCACGCGGTCCGAGGCGTGGCCCTCGGCCTGGTTGGTCGAGGAACCGTCGAAGCCCCAGGTCGGGATCTTGTCGGCGTTGGGCAGGACGCGAGTCTTGGAACGGAGCTTCGCGGTCGGCTTGGTGCCGTCGATCCAGATGTACTCGGCCTTGATTGCCACTGCGTGTCCCTCGCATTGCTGGGTGGTGGGTGCCCGCGTAGCGTCGCAAGCCGCCGTTTCCCGGTTGTTCCTCTTGTGTAACGCGCAGGTGAACCAACCGTCCGCATTGGCACGGTCACGGTGCGGGAGTGCCGGGGGCGACACTCCCGCCATTCCGGGTGCCATGAGTGACGACGCCGGTACGTTCAGTGACGACGCATGATCAGCGCCACCCCGTGGTCAGCGGAGCCACACGGTCGGTACCGGCGGACGGTCAGTACCGGCGGGCGGTCAGTACCGCCGCCCGGTCAGTGCCGGCGGGCGTGCGCGGCGCGACGGCGCCGGGTGGCCCACAGCGCGGCCGCCCCGCCCGCGACCAGGGCGGCGGCCCCCGCGGCCAGCGGGCCGGTGGCGCTGCTGCCGCCGGTGGCGGCCAGCTTCTCCGACTTCTCCGGCTTCTCCACCGCGGCCTGCGGAACGGGGGTGCGCGAGGCGGTGGTGTCGGCGACCGGCTCGACGGCGGGCGCGCTGGTGGGCGCGGCGCTCTGGGTGGCCGGGCCGGACGGGGTGGCCGCCGGCCCGGAGGGCTTCTCGCAGCTCACCGAGGCGACGGTGACCTTCCCGGTGACCTTGGCGACGTTCAGGTTGAGCGGGTTCACCTCCACCTGCACCTCCAGGGCGGAGGCGGCGGCGGTGGTCGTGGTGACGGTCTTCTTGGAGAACTCCACCGAGACGCTGCCGACCAGCGGCACGTCCACCTTGGTCGGCCCGTACAGGCCGACGGTGACCGGCTTGCCGAGCACGCTGAGCTTGAGCGGCGCGACCACGTCGGCGGTGGGCTGCCCGTCCACCGGGCAGCTGGCCTCGGCGCTCATCGCCTCCAGGCCGAGCAGCGCGGTGGCGGGCAGGCCGGGGGCGTGCACGTCGGCGTTGACCAGCTTGACGGAGGCGGTGGCGCCCTTGGCGTCGACGCGGGTGACCGACTTGCCGACGTCCGCCTTGACCAGGGTGACGGGGCCCGTCTGGTCCACCCCGGCCACCGTGGCGGTCAGGATCGAGCCGTCGCGCTGCGCCGGCGACTCCACCTTGTTCAGCGCGATGTTCACCGGGACGTCCACCGCCTTGTTCAACAGGCTGACGTCCAGGTCGAGTTCGGCGGTGACGGCGCGCGCCTTACCGGGCGACGACGGGGCGGGCTCGGCCGCCTGGACGGGCGCGGCGGTGAGCAGTGAGCTCGCCACCACGGCGGTGGCCGCGGCGGCGGAAACGATTCGGCGAGAGGACGGGCGAGCGGACGGGCGCGAAGACGAGGCCGAAGACGGGCGAGAAGACAAGGCGGTACCCCCACACAGATGAAACGATGAGCCGCCAGTCTTCTCGAACAATCCGTCACATGAGTAACACAGAACGTCATTTCACCCGTTGGAGTGAGATTGGCGTTCTGCGCTGACCCATCTCTGCTAGGGCCTGTCGTCGAACTCCCGTCGTCCGCCCGGAGGGTGGGCGGGGCGGCGTCGGGGTGCGTGCATCGCAAGGCGAAGGAGGGAGCCACTGCGGTGGGGGCACCTCCCGGCCGAAGGCTGGGGGCCATTGGCGACCGACGACAACGCGGCGAGGTGCGCTTGTGCCCTGGGGGTACCTCCCGGCCGAAGGCTGGGGGAGCGGCGCCCCGCAGACGCGAGTTCGACGACAGGCCCTAGGGCAGCCGCCAGTCCACCGGCTGCGCCCCCTGCCGCACCAGCAGCTCGTTGGCCCGGCTGAACGGCCGCGAGCCGAAGAAGCCGCGGTCGGCCGACATCGGGCTGGGGTGGACCGACTCCACCGACGGGACGTTGCCCAGCAGCGGCCGCAGGTTGCGGGCGTCGCTCCCCCACAGGATCGCCACCAGCGGGCCACCGCGCGCCACCAGCGCCCGGATCGCCTGCTCGGTGACCGCCTCCCAGCCCTTGCCCCGGTGCCCGCCGCTCTTGCGCGGCTGGACGGTGAGCACCCGGTTGAGCAGCAGCACGCCCTGGTTCGTCCACGGGGTGAGGTCCCCGTTGGACGGCTCCGGCAGGCCCAGGTCGGTGCCGTACTCCCGGTAGATGTTGATCAGGCTCGCCGGGATCGGCCGCACCTCCGGCGCCACCGAGAAGCTGAGCCCGACGGCGTGGCCGGGGGTCGGGTACGGGTCCTGCCCGACGATCAGCACCCGCACGTCGGCGAAGGGCTGCTGGAAGGCGCGCAGCACGTTCGGGCCGGAGGGCAGGTAGGTGCGGCCTGCGGTCAGCTCGGAGCGCAGGAAGTCGCCCATCGCGGCGACCCGTCCGGCGACGGGTTCCAGGGCGGTGGCCCAGCCGGGCTCGACGATCTCGTTCAGTGGACGCGGTGCCATGGTCGCCACCCTATCGGCCTACACCGACACGGCTTTCAGCGGATGATCATGTGATCGAGAGGGCCCGGCGGGCCGGCGGAACCCCGGCGGCGGGCCGGACCGGGGCCGGCGGAACCCCCGCCCGGACACCCTCCCCGGCCCCGCGGCGGAACCCCGGCGCGACTACCCGACCGGCCGCCCCCGCAGCACCACCAGCCGCGGGTCCGCGAGCACCCGGACGTCCGCCCTCGGGTCCTGCGCGTACACCACGAAGTCCGCCGGCGCGCCCTCCTCCAGCCCCGGCCGCCCCAGCCACGCGCGCGCTCCCCAGCTCGCCGCCGACAGCGCCTCGGCCGGGCTCAGCCCCGCCTTCACCAGCTCCGCCACCTCCTCCGCGACCAGCCCGTGCGCCAGCGAGCCGCCCGCGTCGGTGCCGACGAACACCGGGATGCCCGCGTCGTGCGCGGCGCCCACCGTGGCGTACCGGCGCTCGTGCAGCCGCCGCATGTGCGCCGACCAGGCCGGGAACTTGGCCTCGCCGCCGGCCGCGAGGTCCGGGAAGGTGGCGATGTTGACCAGGGTCGGCACGATCGCCACCCCGCGCTCGGCGAAGACCGGGATCAGCTCCTCGGTCAGGCCGGTGGCGTGCTCGACGCAGTCGATCCCGGCCGCCAGCAGGTCCGGCAGCGACTCGGCGGAGAAGCAGTGCGCGGTGACCCGGGCGCCCTCCTCGTGCGCCGCCGCGATCGCCTCGGCCAGCGCGTCGCCGGGCCAGCAGGCGGCGAGGTCGCCGCGGTCGCGGTCGATCCAGTCGCCGACCAGCTTCACCCAGCCGTCCCCGCGCCGGGCCTCGGCCCGGACGTAGGCGGCCAGGTCGCCGGGCTCGATCTCGTGCGCGTAGTTGCGGATGTAGCGGCGGGTGCGGGCGATGTGCCGCCCGGCCCGGATGATCCGGGGCAGGTCCTCGCGGTCGTCGATCCACCGGGTGTCGGCGGCCGAGCCGGCGTCGCGGATCAGCAGGGTGCCGGCGTCCCGGTCGGTGAGCGCCTGCTTCTCGCTGGTCTCGGCGTCCACCGCGCCGTGCGCGTCCAGGCCGACGTGGCAGTGCGCGTCCACCAGGCCGGGCAGCACCCAGCCGGTCACCGTCCGGACGTCCCCGGCGGTCGGCGGGCGGGTGAAGCTCACCCGGCCGTCCACCACCCAGAGTTCGTCCCGGACGTCCTGCGGACCGACCAGCACCCGACCCCGCACGTGCAGCACCGCGCCATCGCTCATGGCCGCACTCTACCGACGGGCGGGTTCCGTGTAAGCAGTCACAATGCGGCAGACTCGTTTCCGCACCCCACCCCGCACGACCCCCGCGCGACTCCCGCGAAACCCCGCGAAAGGCGATACCGACGTGAGCCCCTTCCTCGACCTGCCCCCGCTCAGCGCCGCCGAGTTCGCGGCGATCGAGGACCAGGTGGCCGCCCTGCTGCACACCGGGGCCGACGTGATCGTCACCCAGGGCGAGGCGCTGCTCCCCCTGGAGGCCGCGATCCGCGGCGCCGCGCACCCCGGCTCGACCGCCCTCAACGTCGTCACCGGCCCGTACGGGCAGACCTTCGGCAACTGGCTGCGCTCCTGCGGGGCGAAGGTCGTCGACCTGGCCGTGCCCTTCGACAGCGCGGTGAGCGCCGAGCAGGTCGCCGCGGCCCTGGAGGCGAACCCGGAGATCGACTTCGTCTCCCTGGTGCACGCCGAGGCCGCCACCGGCAACACCAACCCGGTCGCCGAGATCGGCGCCGTGGTCCGCGAGCACGGCGCGCTGCTGATGCTCGACGCGGTGGCCTCCGTCGCCGCCGAGCCCGTGCTCACCGACGAGTGGGGCGTCGACCTGTGCGTCATCGGCGGCCAGAAGGCGATGGGCGGCCCGGCCGGCGTCTCCGCCGTGTCCGTCTCCGAGCGCGCCTGGGCGCGGATCGCCGCCAACCCGGCCGCCCCGCGCCGCTCCTACCTCTCGCTGCTGGACTGGAAGGAGCGCTGGACCGACGCCGGCCGCGCCGTACTTCCGCACGCCCCGGCCCAGTTGGAGATGCTCGCGCTCGGCGCCTGCCTGGACCGGATCGCCGCCGACGGCCTGCCCGCCGTGATCGCCCGGCACCGCGCCGCCTCGGCCGCCACCCGGGCCGGCGTCCGCGCGCTCGGCACCCTGGCCCCGTACGTCGTCGAGGACGCCCACGCGGCCCCGGTCGCCACCACCCTGCGCACCCCGGACGGCGTCGACGCGACCGCCCTCGCCGCCCGCCTCGACCCGGCCCTGCCGGTCCAGCCGGGCGGCGGCGCGCTGGCCGGTTCGATGCTGCGGGTCAACCACTACGGGCGGGCCGCCTCGCTGGACACCGTCCGCGCCTGCCTCACCGGCCTCGCCGCCGCCACCTCGGCCGACCCGGCGCCCGCCCTGGCCGCCGCCGAGGCCGCCTGGAACGCGACCGTCGCGGCCTGACGCGCGCACGGCGACGCACGCACGGCGACCGTCGCGGCCCGACGCACGCACGGCGGCGGCCCCGGGAACAGCTCCCGGGGCCGCCGCCGTACCCGGCCGTCAGTGCCCGTTGACGTCCACCACCTCCACTCCGCGGATGTTCCGCTCGATCTCCTCCGCCGGCAGCGCGATCGCCAGCGCCCAGTAGTAGACGACCAGCGAGAACACCACCACGACGGCGATGTCCCACCACAGCGGCAGGTTCCCCTGCGCGCCCGCGCCGAAGGTGCCCTGCCAGGAGACCACGCCCATGCCGAGCAGGTAGACCGGCAGCCACTGCCCGGCCCGGAAGTCCATCCGGGGCGCGTTCGGCATCCCCTTCGAGCGCGCGTACCAGGAGTACCCGCCGAGCAGCAGGTAGCCGATCACGATCGCCAGGCCGAGCCGCCACAGGGTGTCCCAGCCGGACCAGTAGATGACCAGGCTCGCCACCACGAAGGCCAGCGGCGAGACCACCGAGCCGCCGGGCAGGTGGTACGAGCGCTCCATCCCCGGCAGCCGCTTGCGCAGCACCCCGAAGGCCAGCGGGGCGCCCGCGTACATCAGCACCACCGCCGAGGTGATGAAGCCGACCAGCCGCTGCCAGCTCGGGAAGGGCAGGAAGCAGATCACCCCGGCCACCCAGGCGATCAGCAGGCCGAGCCAGGGCACCGCGCGCTTGTCGGTGGACTGCAGCGCCTGCGGGGCGTAGCCGTTGCGGCTCAGGCCGTAGGTGACCCGGGAGCTGGAGGTGATGTAGACCAGCCCGGTGCCGGCCGGTGAGACGACCGCGTCGATGAACAGCACGGTGGCCAGCCAGCCCAGGCCGATCAGGGTCGCCAGGCCGGCGAAAGGTCCGCTGATCCCGGGGTAGTCGAGCGTGGTCCAGCCCTTGGCGAAGGTCTCCGGCGGCAGCGCGCCGATGAACACCACCTGGAGCATCACGTAGACGACCGTGCCGATCACCACCGAGCCGAGCACGGCGCGCGGGATGTCCCGGCGCGGGTTGCGGCTCTCGCCCGCCCACTGGATGGCCTGCTCGAAGCCGAGCAGCGCGAAGATCACCCCGCTGCTGCTGATCGCGGCGAGCACGCCCTTGGCCCCGTCCGGGGCGAAGCCGTGGACGGTGAAGTTGGAGCCGTGGAACTCGGTGAGGCCGAGCGTGACGATGGTCAGCACCGGGATGGCGACCTTCCACACGGTGGCCGCGCTGTTGGTGTGCGCGAGCAGCCGCACGCCGAGGAAGTTGACCGCGACGAAGACCCCGAGCAGGAGGGCCGCGACGACGAACCCCCAGCCGGTCAGCGTCAGGTCCTTGTTCAGCAGGCCGTCCGCCCAGCTCCAGTGCTGGGCGTAGTTGATCATCGCCTGCACCTCGATCGGCGCGATGGTCGCGGCCTGCAGCCAGGTGAACCAGCCGAAGGACATCCCGGCGAACCCGCCGAAGGCGTAGTGGGGGTAGCGCGCCGTGCCGCCCGCCACCGGGAACAGCCCGCCCAGTTCGGCGTGCACCAGCGCCAGCAGGATGATCGCCACCGCACCGACGCCCCAGGACACCAGCGCCGCGGGCCCGGCCGCCACCGCCGCCTTCTGCGCCCCGAACAGCCAGCCGGAGCCGATGATCGCCCCGACCGAGGCCCAGAGCAGTCCGATGACGCCGACCTCGCGCCGCAGCGCGGTGTGCCCCGAGCCGGGCGGATTGGAGGAGGAATGGGCCATTGCTCGCACCTCTCATATATCGGGACAAATCCACCCCGACAGTGCCGCAGCCCCCACCCCTCCCCCACCGAAACGCGCGGCGCCCCGCACCCCCTCACCCGAACAGCCCGCCGGAGGCGGCGGCCGGGCGGCTCAGGACGGAACTTCGGCCGTCCTGCGGAACTCGCGGGTACGGGCGGCGACGGCGTCGACGGAGAGCGCCCGGCCCGGCAGCCACTCCACGTAGACGCCCCACATGCTGCCGTCGGCCCAGGCGCAGACGGCGACGGGCTTGCCCAGGGTGTTCCCGAGACCGCACTTCATGGCCCCGCCCCGCTCGCCGGGCTCGACGTCGCGCAGGCCCGTGAGGGTCACCTCCTCGGTGTCCTGGGCGGCGACGACGTCGTCGAGCTCCGAGGAGGGCAGGAAGATGTGCTTCTCGTAGACCATGACGACGGCCCCCCGACTGTCGGCGGGGTCCTGGTAGCCGGTGCTCGTGACACCGGAGTGCCCGCCCAGACTGGTGGACTGCTTGGCCTGGGAGACCTCCGGGCGCAGTCGCATCCCGTCGAAGGACTCCGGCGCGCGGTACCCGTACGCGCCGAGGGCGGCGAAGTTGTCCGCGAAGGCGACGCCGAAGACCGCGGCTCCGAGGACGGCGACACCGGTGACGCCCAGCCAGAACCTGCGGCGGGAACGCGGGAGCGGGCCGGCGGGGGCCTCGTCCACCACGGATTCGGCGTGGACGCCGTCCGGTACGGGCGCGGCGGGGACGGCGGACGGGGCGGTATCGGCTTCATGCACGCGCAGATTGGAGCAGGTCCGGACCATCACGTGCAAGGACTTTCCGGAACGGCCCACCGGGCACAGTTCCCGTGGCGTTCACCCGCCGGGCACGTGGAACTCACCGAGGGCGGGCAGGCTCCCGGCAGGGCTGAAGTTGGCTATACAACTTCAGCCGACACGACAGCCGTAGTGCCGCCGAGGAGAAGACCGATGACCGAGCTGCCGCCGTACTGGCTGCGCGACAACTGCCCGTGCGCCGAGTGCCGGGACCCGCGCAACGGACAGAAGCTGTTCCAGATCCACGAGCTGCCGCCGGACCTGGCGGTCGCCGCGAGCACGGAGGCCGACGGGCACCTGGAGGTGCTCTGGTCGGACGGGCACCGGTCGCGGTACCCGCGGGAGCGGCTCGACGGGACGGACGAGGGCGACGGGCGCACCGAGCGGGGCAAGCGGCTCTGGACGGCGGCGGACTTCGCGCCCGGCCTCCCCGGGGCGTCGTGGGAGGCCTACCTGACCGACCCGGCCGAGCAGGCCGCGGTGCTGGCCGCCGTCCGGGACAGCGGCTTCGCCGTGCTGCGCGGGGTGCCGACCGTCGAGCGGCAGGTGCTGCGGGTGGCGGAGAGCTTCGGGTACGTGCGGGTCACCAACTACGGGGAGCTGTTCGACGTCCGGGTCGAACCGTCCCCCAACAACCTCGCCTTCACCAGCGTCGCCATCGCCCCGCACACCGACAACCCGTACCGGGACCCGGTGCCGACCCTCCAGCTGCTGCACTGCCTGGAGAACTCGGCGACCGGCGGCGACTCCGGACTGGTGGACGGCTTCAAGGCCGCGGCGGTCCTCCGGGAGGAGGCGCCGGAGGCCTTCGAGGTCCTCACCCGCACGCCCGTCCCGTTCGTCTTCCGCGACCGCCGCACCGAGCTCCGGGCCGACCGCCCGCTGATCGACCTGGACCCGAAGGGGCGGATCCGCGAGGTCCGGTTCAACAACCGCTCGACCGGCACCCTGCGCGGATCGGGCCTGGACGCCTTCTACGCCGCCTACCGCCGCTTCGCCGAGATCACCCTGCGCCCCGAGCTCCAGCTCACCTTCCGCCTCGGCCCCGGCGACTGCCTGGTCTTCGACAACACCCGCCTGCTGCACGCCCGGACGGCCTTCCAGCAGGACGGCCACCGGCACCTCCAGGGCTGCTACGCCGACCTCGACTCGCTCTCCTCCACCCTCGCCGTGCTGCGCCGCCGGGCCGCCGCCCTGGACACGATCGCCGCACTGTTCGCCGGCGAGGGCGCCGCGGAGTACCTGGGCGAGGAGGTCACCATGGCCGAGCACATGCTCCAGGCCGCCGCTGCCGCCGAGGCGGCCGGGGCACCCGACCACCTGGTCGCCGCCGCACTGCTGCACGACGTCGGCCACTTCCACGGGGCCCTGCACGGAACGGATCTGATGCAGGGTCAGGACAACCGCCACAGCGACTCCGGGGCCGACTGGCTGGCGGGCTGGTTCGGCCCGGAGGTCACCGAGCCGGTCCGGCTGCACGTGGCCGCCAAGCGCTACCTGTGCGCGGTCGAGCCCGGCTACCGGGAGAAGCTCTCCGCGGCCTCCGAGTACACCCTGACCGTCCAGGGCGGCCCGATGGACGAGCAGCAGGCCGCCGCCTTCGCCGAACTCCCGGGCGCGCGGGACGCGGTGGCGGTGCGGCGCTGGGACGAGCAGGCGAAGGAGGCCGGCGCCCCGACGCCCGGCTTCGCGCACTACCGCCCGCTGCTCGCCGCGCTCATGCGGTAGTCGGCGGGGCTCAGTCCAGCTCCCGGGCGTGTCGCGAAAGCGCCGACGTGGCCAGGGAGTTGTGCACGCTGAACGCCACCGTCCCGGGCAGGTAGCGGTCCTGGGACCACTCCACCGGCGTGCCCGTCGGGTCGGTCGTGCGGCGCCGCTCGCGCAGCAGCGGACCGCCCCGGCGGCAGCCGAGCAGCCGGGCGTCCTCACCGTTGGCCGGGACGATGTCGATGGTGTGGTCGGCGTCGGTGAACAGGATGCCGTGCTCGCGCAGCACTTCGGTGTGCGAGACCACGTCCGGCGGCAGCTCGGCGACGATCTCGCCGACCCGCGGCGGGTAGACGGTGCGCTCGACCATCACCGGCGTGCCGGAGAGCGTCCGCAGCCGGACGATGACGTACACCTCGGCGCCCTGCTCCAGGCGCAGTTGCTCGCGTTCGGCGGCGTCGGCCGGGCGGCGCACCAGCGAGTCGAGGATGCCGCCGGGCTCCTCGCCCATCGAGTACGCCCAGTGCGTGAAGCTGAGCAGTTCGGAGAAGCTCTGCACCCGGGCGCCGCCGAGGACCACCCGGCGGGTGCCGCGGCGGGAGGTGACCAGTCCGTCGGAGCGCAGCACCGCGAGCGCCTGGCGGACGGTGCCGCGGGAGACGCCGTACTGCTCGGCCAGCGCGCCCTCGGCGGGCAGCCGGCCGGCCTCGCCGTACGCGCCGGTGGTGATCGCCTCGCGCAGGTCGGCGGCCACCTTCCGGTACAGCGCGCCGGGGCGCTCCGCCGGGGACTCCCCGGCCGCCGAGGGGGCTCCGGCCGCCGGGCTCCCGTCCGCGGCCGGGGGGCCCTCGGGGCGCTGGGGCTCAGTTGCCACGTCAGTCAATGTCCCTCCTGGGGCGGTGTCCTGCGCAGCCGTACCGGCGCGGACAGCCCGACCTTACTCCGCTGCGCCTTCGAAGCATCGCACCGAACGGATCACGCTCCGATGGCCGGATTCCACCGTTCCCGCACCCGACCCCGGCGCTGGGCCGTCCGTTCACCTTCCCGTCACCGGACTCCGGCGTACTTACTGCCGTCAGCGAAGTTGGCTAGTCAACTCGGACGACGTCGATCGATCGCTCACCCCGGTCGGCCCGCCGCCCTCCGCAAGGCCTCGCGAACCTTCGCAAGGCTTCACGAACCTTCGCAGGCCGTCCCAGGCCTTCGCGATCCTTCGCGAGACGCCAGCCCGCGGAACCCCCCGCGAGCGCCCTCGCAGTACGCCCCCTTAACAGGAGACTTCCCCGTGACCGTGCACCGCGCCCGCGCCGCCGCCTTCGCGGCCGTCCTGACCGCCGCCGCGCTCTCCCTCACCGCCTGCGGCTCCGCCGGTTCGAGCGCCAAGTCCGGCGACACCGCCCAGGGCGGCGCCAAGGACGCCAAGACGGCCACCTCCGCCGCCGACTTCGGCGGCATGGACGGCCTGATCGCCGCCGCCAAGAAGGAGGGCAAGCTGCACGTCATCACGCTGCCCCGGGACTGGGCGAACTACGGCAAGATCATCGACAGCTTCAAGGCCAAGTACGGCATCGAGGTCGAGGAGGAGAACCCGGACGGCTCCAGCCAGGACGAGATCAACGCGATCAACTCCCGCAAGGGCCAGGACCGCGCCCCCGACGTGGTCGACCTGGGCAGCGCCTTCGCCCTCCAGGCGGTCAAGGACGGCATCCTCGCCCCCTACAAGGTCGCCACCTTCGACAAGGTGCCGGACACCATGAAGGACGCGAACGGCGCCGCCGTCAACGACTACGGCGGCTACGTCTCCATCGGCTGCGACGCCAAGAAGATCGCCAACTGCCCGAAGACCTTCGCCGACCTGCTCAAGCCGGAGTACAAGGGCCAGGTCGCCCTCAACGGCAACCCGACCAAGTCCGGCTCCGCCTTCGGCGGCGTCTACGCGGCCGCGCTCGCCAACGGCGGTTCGCTGGACAACATCCAGCCCGGCATCGACTTCTTCGGCAAGCTGAAGCAGTCCGGCAACTTCAACCCGGTCGAGTCGACCCCGGCCACCGTCGAGAAGGGCGAGACCCCGATCTCGATCGACTGGTCCTACCTGAACGCCGGCTACACCGACGAGTTCAAGGACAAGGGCGTCGACTGGAAGGTCTCCATCCCGACCGACGGCTCCTACGCCCAGTTCTACAACCAGGCCGTCAACAAGTGGGCCCCGCACCCGGCGGCCGCCCGCCTGTGGCAGGAGTACCTGTTCAGCACCGAGGGCCAGAACCTCTTCCTCGGCGGCTACGCCACCCCGTCCACCTTCGAGGCCCTGAAGAAGGACGGCACCCTGGACGCCGCCGGCGCCGCCAAGCTGCCCACCGTCGAGAAGCCGTTCACCACCTTCCCGACCGTCGACCAGATCAACGCGGCCAAGAAGGTCGTCACCGAGAACTGGACCAAGGCGATCGCGGGCTGACACCCAGGCCACGTACCGCACTTCGGGCTGAGAAAAGGCACTCATGACCACGGCTCCCACCCCGGTGCCGACCACCCCCGCCGCCACCTCCCCCGGTGGCGGCGCGGGGGCGTCCGCCACCGCCACGACCACCTCCCCCACCACCACCGCGCCCGGCCCGCGGCGCCGGCCGCTCGCCCGCCTCGGCGGCGCGTCCTGGCTGGCGGCCGTGCCGCTGCTGCTGTTCTTCCTGATCGGCTTCGGCCTCCCCGCCGTCGCCATCGTGATCGGCGCGTTCACCACCTCCAGCGACGCGGAGTCCGGTGCCGGGCAGTTCACCTTCGACAACCTGACGGCCTCCGTCCAGGGCGGCTACCAGACGGCCATGCTGAGCAGCCTCAAGCTCTCCGCGCTGACCGCGCTGCTCGCCACCGTCCTCGGCCTGCCGCTCGCCCAGGCCGTCGTCACCTCCCGGCGCGGCTGGCTGCGCCAGGCGGTGCTCACCGCCTCCGGCGTGCTCGCCAACTTCGGCGGCCTGCCGCTCGCCTTCGCGTTCGTCGCCACCCTCGGCAACGCCGGCGAGATCACCAAGCTGCTGCACCTCACCGACCACGGCTGGTCGCTGTACTCGTTCACCGGCCTGACCGTCGTCTACCTGTACTTCCTCGTCCCGCTGATGGTGCTCACCATCACCCCGGCCCTGGACGGCCTGCGGACCCAGTGGCGCGAGGCGGCCCAGAACAACCGGGCCACCACCGTCCAGTACTGGCTCCACGTCGCCCTGCCGATCCTGCTGCCCTCCCTGCTCGGCGGCTTCGTGCTGCTCTTCGGCAGCGCCTTCGCCGCCTACGCGACGGCCGCCGCCATGGTCGGCGCGACCGTCCCGCTGGTCAGCCGCTCGATCGCGGACGCGCTCTCCGGCAACGTGCTGGTCGGCCAGGGCAACCTCGCCCTCGCCCTCAGCCTCAACATGATCTTCGTGGCCGTCCTGGTGATGGCCGTGTACCTCCCCCTCCAGCGCCGGAGCGCCCGATGGCTCAGCTGACCACCCCCGCCCGCCCCGGCCGACGCACCGTCCGCTGGTGGCGCGGAGCCGTGCTGCTGCTCGCCGGCGTCTACTTCGTCGTCCCGCTCGCGGCCTCCTTCTGGTTCTCGATCGACGACCCCCAGGGCATCTCCTTCGCGGCCTACACCGGGCTGCTCTCCGCCCCCGGCTTCCTGGACAGCCTCTGGCTGACCCTCGGCCTCGCCGTCGTGACCGTCGTGGTGCTGCTGTTCCTGCTCGTCCCGGCGCTGATCTCCGTGCGGCTCGGCTCGCCGAAGCTGCGCCCGGTGCTCGACGTGCTCTGCACCCTGCCGCTGGTCGTCCCGCCGGTCGCGCTGACCGCCGGCCTGATCGGCGTGCTCCGCTGGGGCCCGGACTACCTGATGGACACCCCGTTCTTCCAGACCTTCGTGTTCATCCAGGACCCGGACTTCCCGCTGGTGCTGGTCATCGCCTACGTGCTGATGGCCCTGCCGCTCGCCTACCGCGCCCTGGACGCCGGCCTGCGCTCGATGGACGTGCGCACCCTGGTCGAGGCCGCCCGCAACTGCGGCGCGAGCTGGCCGCGCGCGGTGTTCACCGTCGTCCTGCCCAACCTGCGCGGGGCGCTGCTGAACGCCTCCTTCCTCACCCTGGCCCTGGTGCTCGGCGAGTTCACCACCGCCTCGATCCTCGGCTTCCAGCCCTTCCCGGTCTGGATCTACTCGGTCGGCAACAGCCAGGCCCACATGTCGGTCGCGGTCTCCATCCTGAGCCTGCTGCTCACCTGGCTGCTGCTGCTCCTGCTGGCCACCGCCGGGCGCGAGCGCCGCGCCAAGACCGCCACCTCCTGAAACCCCCCGGAGTCACCAGTCATGACCACGGCCACCGCCATCGCCGCCGACGCCCCGCTCGCCCCCGGCAGCGCCACCGTCGAATTCCGTTCCCTGCGCCGCGCGTTCGGCGCCACCACCGCCCTCGACGGCCTGGACCTGACCGTCCGCCCGGGCGAGCTGCTCGCCCTGCTCGGCCCGTCCGGCTGCGGCAAGACCACCGCGCTGCGCATCCTGGCCGGCTTCGAGCAGCACGACTCCGGCGAGGTGCTGGTCGACGGCCAGGACATCACCGCGATCCCCGCGCACAAGCGCGACGCGGGCATGGTGTTCCAGTCCTACAGCCTCTTCCCGCACCTGACCGCGCTGGACAACGTCGCCTTCGGGCTGCGGATGCGCGGCACCGGCAAGGCCGAGCGCCGCAAGCGGGCCCAGGAGCTGCTGGAGCTGGTCGGCCTGCCGCACCGCGCCGACCACTACCCGCACCAGATGTCCGGCGGCCAGCAGCAGCGCATCGCGCTCGCCCGCGCGCTCGCCCTCCAGCCGCGCGTCCTGCTGCTGGACGAGCCGCTGTCCGCGCTGGACGCCAAGGTCCGCCTCCAGCTGCGCGAGGAGATCCGCCGCCTCCAGCAGGAGCTGGGCATCACCACCCTGTTCGTCACCCACGACCAGGAGGAGGCGCTGTCGATGGCCGACCGGGTCGCGGTGCTGCGGGCCGGACGGCTGGAGCAGTGCGCCGCCCCGTCCGAGCTGTACGGCCGGCCGGCCACCGCCTTCGTCGCCGAGTTCGTCGGCACCATGAGCCGCATCCCGTGCACCCGCACCTCGGACGGCGTCGAGGTGCTCGGCCGCCGGCACGCGGTGGACGGCGAGGTCCCGGCCGACGGCGAGCTCCAGGTGCTGGTCCGCCCGGAGAACGTCGCCCTGACCCCGGCCGAGGACGGCCCCGCGCTGGTGGTCACCGCCTCCTTCCTGGGCGCCGTCACCCGGCTCACCGTCCGCCTGGACGACGGCACCGAGGTCAAGGCCGACCTGCCCACCGAGGCCGCCGCCGCGCTGCCGGCCGGCGCCCGGGCCGCGCTCACCCTGCCGGAGCGCCCGGTGCTGGTGGACCGCCGCGCCGCCTGAGAGCCTCGTACCTCCCCGCTCCGCCCGACGACGTACCGGCGGAGCACCGAAGAAGCGCCGACGAAGCGCCGGAGAACCACCGAAGGTACCGCCATGCCTGACACCGCCATGCCCGCGTCCAACGCGCTGCCCGCCGCCGTCCTGTTCGACATGGACGGCACCCTGGTCGACACCGAGCAGCTGTGGTGGCAGACCGCCGCCGAGCTCGCCGAGGAACTGCGCCACCCGCTCACCGACCAGGACGCCCCCGAGGTGCTCGGCCAGGCCGTCGAGCACACCGCCGCCCACCTGCACGCGGTCAGCGGCACCGCCCTGAGCGAGGCCGAACTCGCCGCCCGGCTCGGCGAGTCCTTCGCCGCCAAGGTCGCCGCCGAGACGGTGCCGCGCCCCGGCGCGCTCGCCCTGCTGGCCGCGCTGCGCGACGCGGGGGTGCCGACCGCGCTGGTCTCCGCCTCCCCGCGCCGGGTGGTGGACCTGGTGCTGTCCGCCATCGGCCGGGACTGGTTCGCCGTCACCCTGGCCGCCGAGGACACCCCGCGCACCAAGCCCGCGCCCGACCCGTACCTCGCCGCCGCCGAACGGCTCGGCCTGGACCCGGCCGACTGCCTCGCCGTCGAGGACACCCCGACCGGGGTCGCCTCCGCCACCGCGGCCGGCTGCGCCGTGCTCGCCGTGCCGTCCACCCCGGTGCCGATGCCGCGGGGCGAGCGGATCACCCTGCTCGCCAGCCTGGAGCAGGCCGACCTCGCCCTGCTCGGGAAGCTCGCCGGCGCCGGCGCGGTTCGACCCTGACATGCCCTATCTCCTGCTCGCCCTGGCCATCATCAGCGAGGTCTGCGCCACCAGCTGCCTCAAGCTCACCGAGGGGTTCACCCGGCTCTGGCCGAGCCTCGGCGTCGGTGTCGGCTACGTGCTCTCCTTCCTGCTGCTCGGCCGCGCGCTCAAGCACATACCGGTCTCGGTCGCCTACGCGGTCTGGTCCGGGGCCGGCACCGCGGCGGTCGCCGGGATCGGGGTGGTCGCCTTCGGCGAGTCGCTCGGGCGGCTCCAGTGGCTGGGGATCGCGCTGGTGATCGTCGGGGTGGTCGTGCTCAACCTCAGGGGCGGGCACTCCTGACGCCGTTTCCGACGCCCTTTCTGACGTTCCGTCAACTCTGAATTCGCTGGTCAACTCCCCTGCCGGGGCGGGAAGTCGGACGTGCCGACGACCCGCCCCGGACGCTTCGCTACGGTGTCCCCCATGACGGACCCCCGCCCACACCACTACCGCTTCGTCCACCGCGAGCTGGCCCGCCAGGTGCTGGAGTTCGGCCCGCGCGTGGCCACCCCGACCCCGGACGGCGGCAGCCTGCTGCCCGTCGTCACCCAGATCTGGGACGACCTCGGCAGCACCCTGCCGCCCGAGGACCGCCTGCCCGACCACGGCCTCGACTGCCGCCACCTGTCGGTCGACGGCCACCACATGCTGCTGGTCACCCTGCCCGCCCCGGTCGGCGCCACCGAGGCCCACTTCGTCGCCGCCGTCCAGCCGGGCGGCGCCAGGACCGTCCGCTACGTGACCCTGGAGCACGCGTTCAGCCCCTTCGACGGCAGCCCCGGCACCGTCCTCGGCGAGTGGACCGCCGAGAGCCACCTCAACCACGGCCCGGGGCCCTCCCCCGTCGCCGAGCTGTTCGTCACGGCCGTGGTGCGGCTCGTCACCCCGAAGAAGCGCGGCTTCTGGCGCCGCTGAGAGCGACCGTACGTATACACCTCGAAGCTGGGCCGCCGACGTCAAGAAGGCGTCGACGGCCCGTAAAGGTCCCGTAACGACCGCCTCCGGTTACGACCGTGACGATCTCTCCCCGGTCGGCTGGAGCTATGCTCGCCCGGTCCGACAATCGACGCATCGGGGGGCGAAAGTGTCCGACTTCAAAGTCAGTACCGAATTCCTCGCAAAACTGGCCCAAGACCTCAAAGGCTGTGCCGACGAACTCGACCAGGGCCTCAAGGCCTTCGAGGCGGCCGGCCACACCGGCACCGGCTTCGACTTCCTGGACGAGGCCTGCGGGCACTTCAAGGACAAGTGGCAGTTCGGCCTGAAGAAGGTCCGCGAGTGCGTCAAGGCCCTGGACGAGGGCCTTGAGCAGGTGCAGAAGAACTACGACGGCACCGAGCAGAGCATCGTCAAGGTCCTCGCCCCGGCGGGGCAGTCGTGAGCGCCCCCACGCCGGCGCCCGACTGGTCCGGCCTCGGCTTCAACCCCACGCCCGGCGACTCCGCCGCCGTCACCGCGCTCAGCACCAGCCTGCGCCGGGTCGGCCAGCACCTGAGCGGTGTACACACCACGCTCTCCCAGATCTCCAACAACGAGGGCCAGTGGACGGGTGAGGCCGCCAAGAAGTTCTCCGAGCAGTTCGGCAAGCTCCCCGGCTACCTCCAGGACGCCGCCGACTCGATCACCTCGGCCTACACGGCGCTCGACGTCTGGTACAAGGCGCTGACCGAACACCAGCCCAAGGCCGCCGAGTTGGCCGCCTCCGCGGTCACCGCCAAGAAGAAGAAGGAGGAGGCGGACAAGGCCCACAGCGCCGCGGCCGCCGCCCCCGACCTCCAACTGGCCGGCCGCTCCTACCCCGACGACGCCAGCCTCGCCGCCGCGGAGCAGCGCTACAACACGGCGAAGAACCACCTGGACTCCGCCGCCGGCCTGCTCACCAGCGCCTCCAACGAGCTGGCCGGCCTCCAGAAGCAGGCCCACGAGCTCGCCGGGACCCACAAGTCGGACGCCCAGAAGACGGCCGAGGCCGTCCGCAAGGCCGCCGACAGCAAGGCCCCGCCGGAGCCGGGCATGCTCAGCAAGATCGGCGACTGGTTCAGCAAGCACGGCGGGGACCTGCTGACGGTGGCCTCCGGCATCTGCGGCGTCGCGGCCATCTTCTGCCCCGCGTTCGCCCTGCCCGCCATCCTGCTGAGCGTCGGCGCGGCGGGCCTGCACGCCAAGCAGTACGGCATCAAGGGCCTGATGCCGACCAGCTGGGACAACCTCGGCAACGACCTCACCCTGGCCGGCGACCTCCTCGGGGCCCTGCCCGGAGGCGCCCTCCTCAAGGGCGGGGTCACCGCGTTCCGGGGCGCCCGCGCCGCCGAGGGCGGGGCCAAGGCCGTGAGCGCCGGCGCCAAGGAGATCCGCGTCGCCGCCCGGGCGATGGACCCGGCCAGCCCGATCTTCACCACCGCGATCGAGAAGCCCGCCATGAAGCTCGGGCTCTCCAAGGCCGCCGCGATGAACGTCTCCGACGGCGTGCAGGCGGCCAGCGGGGTCGCGCTGACGGCCCCCACCGCGGCCGGCCTCTTCACCGACAGCCCGAGCCCGGGGCTGGGCGCCGCGATCAACTACACCACCGGCGGCGGCACCGCGCTCAACGGAGCCGGCGGCGCCATCGGCGGCAGCGGCAAGGGCCGGATCCTGCCCGCCCTGCTCGGCGGCGGCAGCGCGATCGTCACCGGTGTCTGGGGAGTGGGACATGACTGATACGACCATGCCGTCCGTCTGGCTCTCCCTGCCCGAGGGGTTCACGGACATCGACCTGGCCGAGGACCCGGGCGACCGGATGAGCCGGATCGTGGACGGGCTCGACGGGCTCACCGACGCCGGTCCGGAGCAGAAGCTCGGCATCGCCGTCTCCGCCGAGCTCGCCCTCCAGGCACAGCTGCGCGAGGGTGCGGTGCACGTCTCCAACTGCCTGGTGCAGACCGAGGAGGGCCAGATCGTCCAGGGCGTGTTCAGCCTGTACCTGCGCGAGCAGGAGCAGGGCGCCCCGGGCGGCTACCCCCAGCGCGTCGCCCGGGAGCTCGCGACCGCCTGGCCGGACGCCGACATCGAGGTCCTCGACTTCCCGCTCGGCCGGGCCGCCGTGACCGTCCGCGACCTGGCCGTGCCCGTCTCCGGGACGGCCTACGGCCTGCCGGGATCGGGCGTCACCACCGTCCGCCAACTGGAGGCCCTGTTCGCGCACCCGTGGAGCCCCCACGTGCTCGCCGTCGTCTTCTCCACCCAGCACCTGGACTACTGGGACGGCTGGTCGGTCCTGGTGGGCGCCGCCATCAGCGGGATCTCCTTCTACCCCCCGCTGAACGAGACGTCGAACGCCCTGCCGCCCGAGCGGCAGGACAACATCCGGAAGGCCTTCGGGTGACGATCACCCAGCCCGACCAGGGCACCACCCAGAGCGGGCCCCGCCGACTCGGCGGGGCCCTGGCCCTCATCGCCGTCACCACGGCGGTGCTCGTCGGCGTCATCGCGCTGGACGTCTACGTCAACTCGTTCCTCGCCGCGGTGGTGGGGCTCGCCTACCCGCTGATCGTGCTGTACGCGTTCGCCGTGCGCCGCGACGCCGACAGCAACCCCCGGTTCCAGAAGAACATGGTCGCCTGGGGCCTGGGCATCTCCGTCGTCGGCTTCGTCGCCTACCTGGCCGGTACCGAGGCCTGGGCGAACCTGATCCTGGGTTCGGGGCGGACCGTGCAGGCCGTGGTCGTCGACGAGAAGGTCACCGACGCGCTCCACGGCACCGGGCGGGCGTACAGCCTGGCCTCCACGGAGCTGAACGACGACGTGCCGGGCGGCCCGCTCACGGAGAGCTCCCCCCGGTTCAAGCGCGGCCAGGTGATCACCGTCCGGATGGACCCGGCCGGGCGGGTCGCCCCCAAGCTCCCCGGCGAGGCCGACTCCTCCGCCTACCTGCTGGCGTTCCTCGGCTGCAACGTCCTGATCGACGGCACCCTGCTCTGGTCGGTGCGCCGGCCGAAGGAGTCGTCCGCCTGAGCCGGCCGGTCGCCTGAGCCCACCGTTCCGCCCCGGGCCGCCGCCCGGGGCGGAACGCCGCATCAGCCCAGCAGCGCGGGCAGTTCGGCGATCGAGCCGAGGACGTGGGTGGCGCCGTCGGCCCGCAGCCGGGCCTCGTCGTGGGCGCCGGTGAGGACGCCCGCGACGACCGGGGCGCCGGCCCGGGTGCCGGTCAGCATGTCGTAGCCGGTGTCGCCGGCGACGGCGATCTGGCGGACCGAGTCGGTGCCGGTGCGCAGCAGGGCGGTGAGCGCGAGGTCGGGGTACGGGCGGCCGCGGCCGGCCTCGGCGGGGCAGAGGGTCAGGTCGGCGACGGACCGCCAGCCGAGGGCGTCCAGGATGCGGTCCTGGGTGGCCCGGGAGAAGCCGGTGGTGAGGACCACCTTGCGGCCCTGGCCGCGCAGTTCGGCGATGGCCTCGGCGGCGCCGGGCAGGGCGGCGCAGTGCCCGGCGTCGACCAGGTCGTGGTAGGCGGCCTCGAAGGCGGTGTTGGCCCGCTGGGCCTTCTCCTCCGCGCCGAACAGGTGCCGGAAGACGGAGATCTTGGACTCGCCCATGGTGGCCCGGACATGGGCCAGCATCGGGTCGAACTCCGGGCTGCCGGCCTCGACGCCGAGCGCCGCGGCGGCCGCGGTGAAGGCCTGCTCGACGAGGCCGTCGTCGGCCACGGTGGTGCCGGCCATGTCGAGCACGACCAGGCGGATGTCGGCGGTCACAGCGGCATTGGTCACAGCGGTATCGGTCACAGCGGTGTTGCTCACAGCGGCGCTCCTTACAGGTTGGCGAGGTCGGCGGTGGTCTCGGCGATGGCGGGCGAGCAGGTCATGCCGCGGCCGCCGGGGCCGGTGACCAGCCAGACGCCGTCGCGCACGCGCTCGCGGTGGACGACCCGGGTGGTGTCGACGCACTGCGCGTACACCCCGGCCCAGCGGCGGCGGATCCGCGGCATCGGGCGGCCGAGCAGGTCCTCGACGACGCCGACCAGGTGGTCGTACGGGTCCTCGACGACGTCGAAGCCGAACGGCTGGTCGTACTCGTGGGTGTCGCCGATGGTCAGGCCGCCGTCGCGGCGCTGGACCATCAGCAGCTGCATCCGGTGCTCGGCGGCGACGGGCGGCTGCGGCTGGGTCTCGCGCAGCCGGTCCAGGGCGGTGCCGGCGAAGGCGGGGTAGTAGCGGAAGCTGTCGCCGTCGGCGACGGAGGTGGTGAGGGTCTCGCCGAGCGGGTCGGTCTGCATCATCTGGAGCCGCACCCGGCGGACCGGCAGGGCGGGGGCGAGTTCGCGGACCAGGCCGCCGAGCCAGGCGCCGGTGCAGAGGACGACCAGGTCGCCGGTGTGGACGTCGCCGTGGTCGTCGCGGACGGCGTTCTCGCCGACCACCTCGCGCACCTCGCGCCCGGGCAGGAAGGTGTACCGGCCGGTGGCCTCCAGGGCGGCGCGCAGCGCGGGCTGGGCGGTGCGGGGTTCGACGGCGGCGTCGCGCCCGCACCACAGGGCGCCGAGCAGCTTGCCGCGCAGGGCCGGGTTGGCGGCGCGGGTCTCGTCCGGGTCGAGCAGCCGGTAGCCGCGGGCGGCGGCGTCCGGCAGGGCCAGGGCCTGTTCGGCGACGGCGAGTTCGGCCTCGGTGCGGATCGCGGTGAGCGATCCGTTGGCCCGGAAGCCGAGGTCCGGGACGCGGGCGCCGATGGACTCCCACAGTTCGCGGGCGCGCAGCGCGGTGTCCAGTTCCTCGCCCTGCGCGCGGCCGCTGACCCAGACCAGGCCGAAGTTGCGCACCGAGGCGCCGCGCGCCTCGGTCTCGCGCTCCAGGTGGACGACCTCGTGGCCGCGTTCGACGGCCTGCCAGGCGTGCATGCTGCCCAGGACGCCTGCTCCTACGACGATGACTCTCATGCGTCCAGGCTGGTGCGCCCGGGTGTCCGAGGGGCGTCGGGACGCCGTCCCGCAGATGAACCACCTGGGAAGTTGTACAGACAACACGTCGGCCACCCCGAGGCCGCCGCGGCGGCTACGACCGCACCACCCGGGCCCGCAGGTAGTTGCGCCGCCCGAAGTTCGGCTCGTCCACCGCCGTCAGCTCCTCCACCTGGAACCGGTACAGCGCCGCCGCCCCGCCCCCGGTCAGGAACTGCCGCCGGACCTCCTCGTCCCGCGCGAAGACCGGGTAGCGCCCCTGGTAGGCGGCCAGCGCCGCCTCGGCCTGCCGCCCCCAGGCCTCGCTCGCGCTGCCGGTCAGCTGGAGGCCGCGCAGCTGCTCGCCGAAGACCGGCGGCGGCAGGAAGACGGTGGCGGCGGCCCGGGCCTCCTCGGCCAGGTGGTGGCTGTGCCGGGTGGAGCGCTCGCTGACGAAGTAGAGGACGAGGTCGTCGTCGTACGCGAAGAAGGCCAGGTTGGCGTGCGGGCCGTGCTCGTGGCCCGCGGTGGCGAGGGTGAGCACCATGGCCTCGGCCAACAGCCCCTCGACGCCCTTGTGCAGCAGGTCGCCCGGCCAGTCCCCCTGCGTGATGTCGAGTCGGTACGGCATTCGGCACTCCCTCCGCTGGCACGCCCGGCGCCCGCGCGCCCGAGCACGACTGAGCCGGGCGGGCGCCCCCCGAAGGAGGCTCCACGCCCGGCTCACATGCTCCACCCGCCGTCCGAGACCGGACAAGGGGCAGGGGCGGAAGTCCGGCTCAGCGCTGCCGGGACTCGTACGACGCGTACCCGCGGGCCACGACCGGCGGCTGCCCCGGTCCGAGCAGCGGCCGCAGCGCGCCCGCCCGCATCCGGTCCACCAGCGGACCGCAGCGCCCGGCGAGCGGCGCCAGCACCGCCGCGGCCAGCAGCCCGACCAGCGCGCCCACCGCCACGTCGTGCGGGTAGTGCACGCCGACCCAGACCCGGGAGGCGGCCATCAGCACCGCGAACAGGCCGGCCACCAGGCCGAGCCGCCGGTTGACGAACCAGAGCGCGGTCGCGGCGGCGAAGGCGATCACCGAGTGGTTGCTCGGGAAGGACCAGTCCCCGGTGCCCGGGCAGGTCTCCAGCGAGACGCTGCCGGGGATCTGCGCGCACGGCCGGAGTTCCTCGACCGCGCCCTTGAACACCGAGTTGACGCCGTAGGCGACGACCACGATCACCGGCGAGGCGAGCACCCTGGCCATCACGGCCGAGTCCGCGCCGCGCGCCCGCCACCAGGCGTAGAGCATGAAGACCGCGAACAGCCCGAGGCCGAGCGCCGACCAGACCTTGATCAGCTCGTCCAGCCAGTGCGGCGCCGACTGCGCCCAGCCGTTGACCCGGGTGTACAGGCCGCCGTCGATTCCGCTGCCGTCGTACACGGCGAGCGCCCTGGAGGGCGTCACATGTCACCTCCGTGACGTCGCGCCTTACGGGCGCGGAACAGTTCGAGAACAATAGGGAGCACGGAGACAACTACTACCAGACCGATGATCGGCAGCAGGTACTGGTCGATGCCGGGGATGGACGAGCCCAGCCCGTACCCGGCGAACACCACGCCGACCGTCCAGACCACGCCTCCGACCACCTGCCACAGGGTGAACGAGCGGACCGGCACGTCGAGCACGCCGCAGAGCGGATTCAGCACCGTTCGGACCACCGGGATGAACCGGGCGAGCACGATCGCCTTGCCGTGGCCGTACTTGGCGAGCAGCTCCTCGGCCCGCGCCACGCCCTCCAGCAGGCTCTTGCGCCTGGTCCGGCCGAGCAGCGCCCGGCCGCCGCGCCGGCCGATCAGGTAGCCGACCTGGGCGCCGACGAGCGCGCCGACCAGGGCGGCGGGCAGCACCTGCCACAGGTGCAGCTGCGGGCCCTTGGTGGCGCCGGGCACGCAGAGCAGCCCGGCGGTGAACAGCAGCGAGTCGCCGGGCAGGAAGAAGCCCACCAGCAGCCCGGTCTCGGCGAACAGCACGACGGCGATGCCGAGCGCGCCGAAGGCGGCGAGCAGTGAGGACGCGTCCAGCGGGTTCACCGCGAGGTGAACGGCCGGATCGGCGAGGAACTGGAGCAAGGCCGACGGACCTCCCGTACGTTGGAGGGCGGTTCGCACCGAACCCGCCCGGACCGTCTACAGTTGCGTAGACGGTCTACACGACTGTAGACGATACTTGGAGGAAGCGCCGCCATGCCCGACGTACCGTCCGCCCGCCGGCCCGCCGGGGAGCTGGAGGCCGAGGTGCTGGCCGCCCTCTGGTCCGCCCGGCAGCCGATGACGCCGCAGGACGTCCAGGCCGCGCTCGGCGGGGACCTCGCCCGCACCACCATCGCGACGATCCTGGCCCGGCTGTTCGACAAGGGGACGGTCGAGCGCACCCGGGCCGGCCGCGCCTACGCCTACACCCCGACCGTCCAGGACACCGCCGGGCTCGCCGCCCGCCGGATGCACACCGAGCTCGGCCGCGAGACCGACCGCTCCACCGTGCTGGCCCGCTTCGTCTCCGACCTCTCCGCCGAGGACGAGCAGCTGCTGCGCGACCTCCTCGGCGACGGCAACCCCGGGGCTCAGACACCGGGAACGGCGGGCCGATGATGCTCGCCGTCTGGGTCCCCCTGCTGCTGCCCTTCCTGGCCGCCCCGCTGGCCCGCCGCCTCGCCGATGCGCTGCCGCCGCGGGCCGCCGCCTGGATGCTGGCCGGCAGCGCCGCCGTCCTGGCCGGCGGCACCCTCTGCTCGCTCGGCCTGCTGGCCGCCGCCGGACTGCTCCAGCTCCCGCCGGTCGCCGCCCTCGGCCACCTCTCGCTGCCCTGGCTCACCGCGGCCGCGCCCGACGCGCCGTTCCCGGCCGCGCTGGCCGCCCTGGCCCTCCTCGCGCTCGGCGCCCTGGCGGTGCGCACCGCCCGCCGACGGCTGCGGGAGTTGCGCGCCGCCCGGGCCGCGCTCCCGGCCGACGCGCACCGCGCGGAGCCCGCCGACGGCCCCCGTCCGGACCGTGGACCTTCCCCCGCCCAGCATCCGGACACGCGCCCCCCGCGCGCCTCCGTGCGCCGGTCACGCCCCCCGGCATGGCCGGCCGCGCTCCTCCGGCCCGCCGCCCTGCTGCGGCCCGCCGACCACCCGCTCACCGTCCTCGACGACGAGTGCGCCGACGCCTTCGCCCTGCCCGGCCGCCTGGGCCGCCCCGGCCGACCGGGCGAGCCCGGCCGGATCGTGGTCACCTCCGGCATGCTGCGCGCCCTCAGCGGCCCCGAGCGCTCCGCCCTGCTCGCCCATGAACGGGCCCACCTGACCGCCCGCCACCACCTCTTCCTCGCCCTCGCCGAGCACGCCGCCGACGTCCACCCGGCACTCCGCCCGCTGCGCGCACCCCTCGGCTACCACCTGGAGCGCTGGGCCGACGAGGTGGCCGCCGCCCGGGTCGGCGACCGCGCCGTCACCGCCCGCGCGGTCGGCCGGGCCGCCCTGGCCGCGAGCCGCTCCCCTTGGCCGGCCCGCCCCCGGCTGGTCGCCGCCGCCCACTCCGGCCCGGTCCCGCGCCGGGTCGCCGCACTGCTCCAGCCCCGCCCGGCCACCGCCCCCGGCACCTGGCTGCGGGCCGCCGCCGTGGCCCTGGCCGCCTGCCTGGCGCTGAGCACCGGCGCCGCCCTGGAGGCCGGCGCCGACCTGCACCACACCGTGGAGGCGGCCCAGCAGGGCTCCGGCGCGCAGCGCTGACCCCGTCCGGTCGCCAGGCGGTACGGCGGTACGGAACGCGGGCCCGCGTTCCGTACCGCCCGGTATGCCGACTTGCCCGACCCCGTCCCCAGCGGCCCACCGCCCCCGTACGCTTTCGTCAGCGCGTCGGCCCCGACGCGTCCTCGAACGGCGGCGAGGAGCGAAGCGAGTGCGGCAGACCGGACGGCAGTCCCGACGACCCGAGCGCCGCACCCCGCCGACCGCGTCGGAGCTGGCCAAGGTCCACGACCGCACCCTCGCCGACGCCGCCGCCCGGGAACTGGCCGTTCCCGCCCTCACCGAGGAGACCGGCGGCCCCGGCCTGCTCGAACCCCGCCCCGAGATCGGCGACTCCTGGGCCCGGCTGCGCCGCCTCGGCCTCGACCCCGACACCGGCGCCGCCGCCGTCCTGCTGGGCCCCGGCGAAATCGAACAGCGCCGCCGCACCAGCGGACTCGACGCCGTCCTGCCGGTGCTGCGCGAGACCCTGCTGGAGGTGGGCGGAGCGGCCCCGCTGCTGCTGGCCGTCGCCGACGCCGAGGGCCACGTGCTCTGGCAGGAGGGCGAGCGCGGCCTGCGCCGCAGCGCCGACCGGATCGGCTTCATCACCGGCGCCCGCTGGATCGAGGAGAGCGTCGGCACCAACGGCATCGCGGTCGCGCTGCGCGCCCGGCGCCCGATGCACGTCCACTCCGCCGAGCACTACCTGCGCAGCCACCACGCCTGGACCTGCGTGGCCGCGCCGGTGCGCGACCCCGGGACCGGACGGCTGGTCGGCGCCATCAACCTGAGCGGCCCGGCGCACAGCGTCCGCCCGTTCCTGATCCAGCTCACCGCCACCGCCGCCCGGCTCGCCGAGGCCGAACTGCGCGCCCACCGGCTGGAGGCGCTGCACCAGCTGCGCGCCCTGGCCGCCCCGCTGCTCGCCCGGGTCGGCGGCCCGGCGCTGGTGGTCGACGCGGCCGGCTGGACCGCCGCCGCCGCCGGACTGCCGCCGCCCAGCCGGCTGCGGGTGCCCAGCGAGGGCTGGACCCCGGCCACCGTGCACTGGGTGCCCGGCCTCGGCGAGTGCGCGCTGGAGCCGCTCGCCGACGGCTGGCTGGTGCGCCCGGTCCGGCCGCCCGAGGAGGACGGCTCCGGCACGGTGACCGCCGAACAGGCCGAGGGCGCCCACCTGCGGCTCGACCTGCGCCGCCCGGATCGCCCCGAGCTGTCCGTCCGGGGCGCGGCCGACAGCTGGTCGCACCCGCTCAGCCCGCGCCACGCCGAACTGCTGCTCCTGCTCGCCACCGGACGCGAGGGCAGCACCGCCGCCCAGCTCGCCGAGGCGCTGTTCGGCGACGCGGGCCGGACGGTGACGGTCCGCGCCGAGCTGTCCCGGCTGCGCCGCTACCTGGGCGGGCTGCTGGCCCACCGGCCGTACCGGATCGCCGAGTCGGTGCTGGTCAGCGTGGACGGGCCGGACGACCCGTACGACCTGCTGCCCGCCTCCTCGGCCCCGGCCGTCCGGCGGCTGCGGGCCGCGCTGGCGGCGGGGACGGCCCGGTTGCCCGGCGCGCCGCCCCTCGCGCCGCCGTGCGCCGCCGGGCCGCCGGAGCGCCGCTGACGGCCCTGCTGCCCGGCGGCCTGGCGTCGGCGGTCGGCCTCAGCCCTCGGCGAGCAGCGCGGCCAGCTCGGCGTCGGTGGGGCCGCAGTGGCGCTCCTGGTGCTCGGAGACCAGCGCGTAGGTGCGGTCCAGCCAGGCCTGCACCCGGGGCTTGGAGGCCTCCAGCAGCGCGCTGCCGTGCGGGGATTCGAGCGCCAGGTGCAGCGTCGAGCCGTGGCACGGGCAGTACGCCGGCCACAGTTTGACGTCGCCCTGGCCGCTCAGCGCGCGCAGGCCGTCGCGCAGCAGTTCACGCGAGAACACCCAGTCCGCCTCGTCCGGCCGCCCCAGGTGGAAGGTCAGCAGCACCTCGTACGGGCGCGCGGCGGTGAACCGGAACCGGGTGCGCACCTCGCCGACCACCTCCTCGCCCAGCGAGATCCGCAGGATCAGCACCTCCTCCACCGCCGCCGGAGCGGCGGTGGAGACCTCCCCATCGCCGCCCGTGGGGGTGGCGGCGAGGGGTGCACTGGAGGCTGCGGACAGCGGGTCGGACGGCATGACGGTCTCTCCGGGACGGCGTGGGATGCCCTCAGCCTGCGTCACGCCCGGTACGGCGGGCAAGGGTTGCAAGGGGGTTGCAATAACCCCCGGCCGGGCCTTCCTTCCCCTGTCGGCGCTTATCAGACGGAGCGTCAACTTCCGTGTGGCGCACGGATGTCCGCGAAGTGGAGGGGGTGCGACCGGGCCACGGCCGTCCGCTGGTACGCTCTCCCCTCTCCCCACGCGGGCCCGCGTGGAACCGGCCCTCCGCGGCCGGAGCCGGGCCCGGCGGCGGCGCGTGGGAGAATACGGCGACGCGACGGCGGCTTCGGGGAGGGAGGGGTCCGGTGGCTGTGCGCGAGGACACCGCGCGGGACGTGCAGCACGAGCCCGCACGGCAGGGCCGGCACGGGCGGCCGCGCCCGTTCGGCGGCCTGTTCCGGCTGCCCACCCTGCGCTTCTCCGGCGCCGCGATGGCGATGTCCACCGTGGTCGGCATCAGCATCGCGACCACCCTGCTGCTCAACGAACAGCAGGGGATCGGCCGCCGGGCCGGCGTCGCCCGGGTCGGCAGCACCCCGCCGCCCACGCCGGCCGCCACCGAGGAGGCCGAGGCGGTCTCGGCGCAGACCCCGACCGACGGCCCGTCGTCCTCCCCCGCCGCGAACCGGCCCTCGACGCACCCGTCCACGCACCGCTCGGTGGACCCCCCGGTCGCCGCCTCCCCGCCCGCGCCCCGCGCGACGGTCCCGGGCGCACCCCAGACCGGCGGCCAGGCCTCGGCCGGGCAGGACGCACCCGCCTCAGGCACCCAGCTCGCGGGCACCGAGGCCGGGCTGCTCGGCGCCACGGCCCCGGCCGGCCCCTCGCCCTCCCCTTCCGTCTCCGTCCCGGCCCCGGGCGCCAAGCAGCCCGGCTTCGGCCCGCCCACCCCCGGCCGCCCGGCGCCGCCGCCCGCCCTGCCCGTCCCGGACACCGACGGCGCGGCGGACACCGGCGACACCCCGGACACCGACGGCACCGATGGCACCGATGGCACCGACGACAGCGCGGGCACCGACCACGCGCTGACCGGCGCCGCCCGGGTCTCCCCGCTGGGCCGCGACGGCCTGCGCCACCAGCTCACCCTCGCGGCCACCGAGCCGGTCACCGCGTTCCAGGCCGAGTTCCGGCTCGTCCCGGGCGAGTCGGCCCCCGGCCCCGGCTCCGCCTGGACCGACCTGCCGGGCGCCGTGGTGACCGTCCAGCAGGAGCGCGGCACCCTCGTCTACCGCTTCACCACCCCGCCCGGCACCGACGTCCGGCCCGGCCGCTACACCTTCGGCGTCCGCGGCGCCCGTCCGGCGGCCGACCCGTCCGCCGTGGTGCGCAAGTCGGCCCCGGCGGAGAGCTGGAGCGTCTCCGCCTTCGCCCTCGACCGCCCCCGCGCGGTCGCGGCGCTCGGCTCCTTCGGCCCGCCTCCGCCGCCGCCGTCCGCCGAGCCGTACGCGCCCGGCAGCCCGGCCGCCACGCCGCTCGCCGCTCCGGCGCCCACCCCGGCCGCGACCCCGGCCGCGACCCCGACCGCCGCGGCCCGCTGAGCCGCCGACGGCCCGCAGCGGACGATCGTCCGACGATCCGACAGCCGGCCCCGCCGGACGGGCGCATCCCCGCACCCTCGTTCGTTACTGTGGGCAGCACCCGGCCCGGCGCCCCCAACGGCCCCGGCCGGGCCGCCGTTCCGCACCCGAGGAGGAGTCCGTGCCCACCGTCCTGACCCAAGGCGGCAACGCACCGCTGACCGCCGCGCGAGTGACCGTCGAGGTCACCGCGCCCAAGGCGCTGGACGTCTCCGGCCTGCTGCTGACCGATGCCGGAAAGGTCCGCTCGGACGACGACTTCGTCTTCTTCAACGCCCCGAACGGCCCCGGCGTCAGCCACCGCCCGGCCTCCGCCGGCACCCCCGACGCGATCACCGTCGACACCCGGGCCGTCCCGGCCGGCATCACCAAGATCGTGGTCACCGCGAGCCCCGCCGACCAGGTCTCCACCTTCGCCGGGACGGAGCCCACCGCCACCGTCCGCGACGCCGACACCGGCGAGGTGCTGGTCACCTTCACCCCGCCCCGGCTGGGCCTGGAGACCGCGCTCATCGTGGTCGAGGTCTACCAGCGGGGCGGCGCCTGGAAGGTGCGCGCGGTCGGCCAGGGCTACGCCGACGGCCTCGCGGGCATCGCCACCGACTTCGGCGTCACCGTCGACGACTCCCCGGCCCCCGCGCCCGCCGCCCCGGTGGCAGCGGCCGCACCGCCGGCCCCGATGGACCGGACCATCCAGCTCCCGACCGCTCCGCCGGCCGCCCCGCCCGTGCCGCCCGCACCGGCGGCCTCCCCGATCGACCCGCGGATCGCCCTCGCCACCGGCCAGACCGCCGTCCCGGCCCCGCCCGCGGCTCCCCCGGCGCCCGCCGCGCCCCCGGCCCCGGCCGCCCCCGGCAAGGTCACCCTGGACAAGGGCCGGGTCAACCTGGTCAAGGGCAGCTCGGTCTCCCTGGTCAAGAACGGCCGCCCCTTCCTCTCCTCCGTCCGGATGGCCCTCGGCTGGAAGTCCGCCGCCCGCGGCCGCGACATCGACCTGGACGCCTCCTGCCTCGCCTTCGACGCCCGCCACAAGCGGCTGGAGACGGCCTGGTTCATGAAGCTGAGCATCTTCAACGGCGCGATCTCCCACTCCGGCGACAACCTGGTCGGCGGCGAGGGCGGCGACGACGAGGCGATCACCGTCCACCTGGAGGGCCTGCCGGCCGAGGTCCACGCGCTGGTCTTCGTCGTGAACTCCTTCTCCGGCCAGCGGTTCACCGAGGTGCGCGACGCCTACTGCCGCCTGCTGGACGCCCGGACGGAGGAGGAGCTGGTCCGCTTCGACCTCACCAACTCCGAGCCCCACACCGGTGTGATGATGTGCAAGCTGGTCCGCCGCCCGGGCGGCGAGTGGGAGATGACGGCACTCGGCGAGTACGTCGACGGCAAGACCGCGCGGGCGATGATCGAGCCCGCCGCCGCGACGCTCTGACACCCGGCGTCACCGTCCTGCCCGTGGTTTCACCCTCCCGAGGCATCAAGTCGTCCACAGAGCGACTCGATTGACTCTCAGGAGGGTGAAACCGCACTCTCCCCCTATCCCCAGGAGGAGAGCCGTGCCACGCTTCCTGTCCCGCCTCGCCGTCGCCGGCACCGCCACCGTGCTCGCCGCCGGGCTGATCACCCCGACCACCTCCCAGGCCGCCGCCCGGCCGGGCACCCGCGCCGGCGCACTGAGCTGGACGGCCCTCGGCGACTCCTACACCGCCGGGGTCATCGAGGCCACCGGCGACGAGACCGCGCCCCGCGACGGCTGCGCCCGGACCGTCGACTCCTACCCCGAGATCATCCGCCGCGACCTCGGCTCCCTGGCCGACCTGCGGAACGTCAGCTGCAGCGGCGCCACCACCGACGGCGTCGACGTGACCGCGCAAGCCCCGCTCGGCCGCCCGCTCCCGCCGCTCGGCACCGACCCGAACGGCCCCTACCCGCCCGTCCCGCCGCAGATCGACGCCGTCGACCCGGCCACCGGCCTGGTCACCGTCGGGATCGGCGGCAACGACCTCGGTTTCGCCGAGATCCTCAAGAGCTGCATCGAACTCGGCGCCGTCCAGCTCGGCCGGGGCACGCCCTGCAAGGACAAGTTCGACGCGGGCCTGCCCGACCGCTTCGCCCGGCTGCGCAACGGCTACGACCGGATGCTGACCGCGCTGCACGCCAAGGCCCCGTCCGCCAGGATCCTCACCGTCGGCTACCCGCACCTCGTCCCCGAGAACGCCGGGCTCTGCCAGTTCGGCAACCTCCTGCAGTTCGGCACCTTCACCGGCGGCGACCTCGTCTGGGCCCGCACCGCGATCGTGGAACCGCTCAACGCGCTCGTCGCCCGGAGCACCGCCGCCCACGGCGACACCTTCGTGGACCTCTACCCCGCCAGCGCCGGCCACAGCGTCTGCGACGCCGACCACTGGCTGGACGGCGTGCTGACCAGCGTCCTCCCCCTCGAGTACGCCGTGGTGCACCCCAACGCCACCGGCCAGGCGCACACCGCCGCCCTGGTCGAGAAGGCCGTCCTCGGCGGCTGACCGGCCGCTCCGACCGAAAACCGCTGGCCCGCCCACCCCTCGAGCATCATTCTGGTCCGATGCCCCTGCCCACGCCCGCGCCCGTGCCCGCTCCCGTCCGCATCCGCGAAGCCGTCCCCGAGGACTGGCCGGACATCTGGCCGTTCTTCCACACCGTCGTCGCCGCCGGCGAGACCTTCCCCTACCCCCTGGACATGTCCTCCGAGCTGGGCCGGGAGTGGTGGATGCTCGCCGCCCCGAACCGCACGGTGGTCGCGGTGGACGGGGACGGGCGCATCCTCGGCACCGCCACCATGAACCGCAACCGCCCCGGCAACGGCTCGCACGTGGCCAGCGCCAGCTACCTGGTCGACCCGGCCCACCACGGCCGGGGGATCGGGCGGGCCCTGGTCGAGTACACCCTCGACTGGGCCCGCCGCTCCGGCTTCCGCGCCATGCAGTTCAACGCCGTGGTCGCCACCAACCACCACGCCGTGCGGCTCTACGAGTCGCTCGGCTTCGAGATCGTCGGCACCGTCCCCGAGGCCTTCGACCACCCCGTGGACGGCTACGTCGGCCTGCACGTCATGTACCGCAAGCTGTAAGGCCGTTACCCCTGCTCCTACTCCTCGATCGCCCCGCCGATCCGCCGCAGGTGCCGCCGGAAGCTGTACGCCGGGTCGGCGGCGCGCCGCTCCAGGTACTCCTCGAAGGAGGTCTGCCGGCGCAGCGTGTCCCCGGAGGCGATCCGGGCGGCCTGCGCGCGCTCGGTCCGGGCGATCCCGCCGGCCGTCTCCAGCACCTCCGCGACCCGGTCGCCTGGCACGAACAGCACCCCGTCCGGGTCGGCGAACACCACGTCCTCCGCGCTCACCGGGTGCGGCCCGAACTTGGCCGTCAGCAGCGCCGCCGGCTCCCGGTCGTCCAACCGCACCGGGCCGAGCGGCAGCGCCCCGTAACTGAACACCGGCAGCCCGATCTCCCGCAGCTCGGGGGTGTCCCGGTGCAGCCCCCACACCACGATCCCGGCCACCCCGGCGGCCCGCGCCTCCAGCACCGCGAGGTCCCCGATGCAGGCCTCGTCGGTCCGCCCGCCGTTGTCGACCACCAGCACGTCCCCGTCCCGGGCCGCCCCGTACGCCTCCAGGAACACGTCCACGCTCCCGTAGTGCCGCACCGGCAGCACCCGCCCCGCCACCCGGGCCCCGGCCACCACCGCCCCCACCCCCGCCGGCGCCACCCGCACCCCCACCCCGAGCCGCACACAGGCATCCGCCACCAACGGCGTGGACAGCTCCGCGAAAGCCTTCAGCATCCCCAACTCCTCCACTCAAAAAGCCAGTTCACCAGCAGGAAGATCCTAGGCCCCGCCCCGAACTCACACCATCGAGTGACGATGACGCAGTCCCTGCCCCCGCTTGTGCCCACCGCGCATAGCCTTCCGACGCATCCGGTCGAGAGGTCGTTCATGAACACAACGGATAACGAGATCCTCCTCGAGCTGTTTCTCGCCCTGGACGCCCCCGAAGGCCTGAGGGCCGAACTCGTCAATGGCGAGATCCTCATCCGACTCCCCGTCGACGGCTACCACTGCCATCTCATCAGCGAGTTGACCGGCCAGGTGTGGCGCAAGTCGGCTACCGAAATGCAGATGTCGGAGAACAAGGGACTTCGCCTCGTCGCCAGCGGGCACCACCCTGCGGACCACGTCATCCCGGACGTCACGTTCGCCCCCGAGGAACTCCGCCTCTTCCGGGGCGCACCGTCCTGGATGGAACCGGACGGCGTCTCCATGGTCGTGGAAGTGACCTCCGCCAAGCCCGACCAGGACCGCATCGCCAAGCGGCACTGCTACGCCCGGGCGGGCATCCCGCTCTACCTCCTCATCGACCGCGAGAAGTCCCAGGTCAGCCTCTTCGCCAGGCCGCACCGCGACGAGTACACCGAGGTCCACCTCGCCGCCTTCGGCGAACCGCTCGCGCTCCCTGCCCCGTTCGACTTCGACCTCGACACGAAGCCGTTCCTCTGACGTCGACAACGCACGACGGCCCGCACCCCCCGTCAGGGGTGCGGGCCGTGGCCTGGGGCGCCGGGTCAGCCGCGGGTGGCCATGGCGCGCAGGAAGAAGGTCAGGTTGGCGGGGCGCTCGGCGAGGCGGCGCATGAAGTAGCCGTACCACTCCTGGCCGTACGGGAGGTAGACCCGCATGGTGTTGCCCTCGGCGGCGAGGCGCAGCTGCTCCTCGGGGCGGATGCCGAACAGCATCTGGTACTCGAAGGAGTCCCGCTTGCGGCCGTTCCACTGGGCCAGCTGGCCGGCGATCTTGATCATGTTGGGGTCGTGCGAGGCGATCATCGGGTAACCCTCGCCCGCCATCAGGACCTTCAGGGCCCGGACGTACGCGAGGTCGACCTCGTGCTTGCCCTGGAAGGCGACCGACTCGGGCTCCTTGTAGGCGCCCTTGCACAGGCGCACGCGCGAGCCGGCGCCGGAGAAGTCGCGGCAGTCGGCCTCGGTGCGGCGCAGGTAGGCCTGGAGCACGACGCCCAGCCACGGGAAGTCCGCCCGCAGCTCCCGCGCGATGGCGAGGGTGGAGTCGGTGGTGGTGTGGTCCTCCATGTCGAGGGTCACCGTGGTGCCGGCCTCGGCGGCGGCCTCGCAGATGCGGCGGGCGTTCTCCAGCGCGATCTTCTCGCCGTCCACCGGGAGGAACTGGCCGACGGCCGACAGCTTGACCGACACCTCGGCGCCAGCCGCGAGGCCGGTGTCCTTGAGGGCCTTGAGCAGGTGCTCGTAGGCCTCGGCGGTGCCGGCGGCCTGGGCGGCGTCCTGGGTGTCCTCGCCGAGGTGGTCGAGGGTGACCTTGCGACCGGTGGCGATCAGGTCGTCGGTGGCGGTGACGGCGTCGTCGAGGACGTCACCGGCGACGAAGCGCTCGACTATCGCGTGGGTCGGCGGGAACTTCTCGACCACGGTGCGGACCTGCGGGGACCGGGAGGCCGCGAGAAGGGCGGAACGGAGCATCGTGACTCCTGGAGCTGGTGCTTCTTAAGGATGGCAGAAAGGGCCGGGGCGGCGGTGCGGGGATGGGGCACCGCCGCCCCGGGAGGCGGCGCCCGGCTGCGGGACCGGGCGTCGCGGGTGACCGGTGGCTACGGGACGAGCCGGCTGGTCAGGGGGCTGGTCAGCCCATGTGCGGGTAGCGGTAGTCCGTCGGCGGGACGAAGGTCTCCTTGACCGAGCGGGTCGAGGTCCAGCGCGCCAGGTTCTGCTTGGCGCCGGCCTTGTCGTTGGTGCCCGAGGCCCGGCCGCCGCCGAAGGGCTGCTGGCCGACGACGGCGCCGGTCGGCTTGTCGTTGATGTAGAAGTTGCCGGCGGCGAAGCGCAGCTTGTGCATCGCGTCCTGGGCCGCGGCGCGGTCCTGGGAGATGATCGAGCCGGTCAGGCCGTACGGGGACACCGACTCCATCTGGGTCAGCATCTCCTCGTACTTCTCGTCCTCGTAGACGTACACGGCCAGGATCGGGCCGAAGTACTCGTCCTTGAAGTACTCGGCGGCCGGGTCCTGGCAGACCAGGACGGTCGGGCGGACGAAGTAGCCGACCGAGTCGTCGTAGGTGCCGCCGGCGAGGACCTCGACCTGCGGGTCGGCCTGGGCGCGGTCGATCGCGGCCTTGTTCTTGGCGAAGGAGCGCTCGTCGATGACGGCCGACATGAAGTTGGACAGGTCGCTGACGTCGCCCATGGTGAGGCCGTCGACCTCGGCGGCGAACTCGTCCTTGAGGCCGGCCCAGAGCGAGGCGGGGACGTAGGCCCGCGACAGCGCCGAGCACTTCTGGCCCTGGAACTCGAAGGCGCCGCGGGTCATCGCGGTCTTCAGGACCTTAGGGTCGGCGGACGGATGGGCGACCAGGAAGTCCTTGCCGCCGGTCTCGCCGACGATCCGCGGGTAGGTGCGGTAGCCGGAGATGTTGGTGCCGACCTCGCGCCACAGGTGCTGGAAGGTGGCGGTGGAGCCGGTGAAGTGGATGCCGGCGAGCGCCGGGTGCTTGAGCGCGACCTCGGAGACGGCCAGGCCGTCGCCGGTCACCATGTTGATGACGCCCTTGGGCAGGCCGGCCTCCTCCAGCAGCTGCATCAGCAGGTGCGCGGAGAACTGCTGGGTCGGGGACGGCTTCCACAGCACCACGTTGCCCATCAGCGCGGGCGCGGTCGGCAGGTTGCCGGCGATCGCGGTGAAGTTGAACGGCGTGATCGCGTAGACGAAGCCCTCGAGCGGGCGGTGGTCGCTGCGGTTCCACACGCCGTCCGAGGAGATCGGCTGCTCGGCCATGATCTGGCGGGCGAAGTGCACGTTGAAGCGCAGGAAGTCGACCAGCTCGCAGGGGGTGTCGATCTCGGCCTGCTGCGCGGTCTTGGACTGGCCGAGCATGGTGGCGGCGGCCAGGGTCTCGCGCCAGGGGCCGGCCAGCAGGTCGGCGGCCTTGAGGAAGATCGCGGCGCGGGAGTCGAAGGAGAGCGCCTGCCAGGCCTCGGCTGCGGCCAGGGCAGTGTCGATGGCCTCCTGCGCGTCGGCCTGGGTGGCGTTGCGCAGGGTGCCGAGCCGAGCCGCGTGGTTGTGCGGCTGGACGACGTGGATCTCGGTGCCGCCGCCCATCCGGCGCTCACCGTTGATCGTCATGGTCAGCTGGACCGGCTCCTGGCCGCCCAGCTCCTTCAGCTTGGCCTCCAGACGGGCCCGTTCCGGGCTCCCGGGGGCGTAGCTGTGGACCGGCTCGTTCACCGGCGCGGGGACCTGGGTCACAGCGTCCATAGAGCGCACGCTCTCCTTCGTTCAGTGCGGGGGGATTGCCGGCGCGGGTTGCACGCCGACCACAGCACGAACGCTATTCCTGGCCACCGGGCGACTTGATTGGCCGCGCGGCTAAATTCCCCCGTACGGCGTTGTCCGGCCCGACGAAGTCGGTCACGCCGCGGTCACGAACCGTCCCCGATCGCCCCACCTTTCACACCACCCCGCGCCACCTCGCGCCTCCGGGCTCACGCCCCCGGCCCACGAAGGCGGCTCGCGCGCCGGTGCCCGTCGGCAGGCCCCGGCGCGCCCGCGCGCCGGGCCGCGGTCCGGCGGCCACGCCGAATCTCTGTCCGTCCGGCTAAAATCGACCGCGAAACGTTGTCCGAGCGGATGAAGGAGGACCGGCGTGACCACCCCCGGCCTGCCGCTCCGTCAACTCCTGATGTCCCTCGGCGAACCGCTGGTCGAGCTGCAGGCCGCCCCGCTGGGCCTGGACGTCCCGGTGCGCGACGTCGCGATCCTCGACCCGGAGGACCCGCCGACCGCCGCCCCCGGCGAGCTGGTGCTCGCGATCGGCGCCCGCGGCCGCGCCGCCCTGCCCGCCCTTCGCGCGGCCGGCCGGGCCGGGGCCGCCGCCGTCGCGGTGAAGCTGGACGGCCCCGGCCAGGCCGACGCGCTGCGCGAGGCCGCCACCGACGCGGGCGTCGCCCTGCTCTCGGTGCGCCGCGAGACCCGCTGGGAGCACCTCGACTCGCTGGCCCGGGCGATCATCGCCGGCCCTGACGCCCCGGACGCCCCCGGCGCCCCCGAGCCCAACGCGGGCGACCTCTTCTCCCTCGCCCAGACCGTCGCCGTCCTCACCAACGGCATCGTCTCGATCGAGGACACCTCCAGCCGGGTGCTGGCCTACTCCCGCTCCTCCGACTCCGACGAGGTCGACGACCTGCGCCGGCTGTCCATCCTCGGCTGGCAGGGCCCGGAGCCGTACCTGTCCAAGCTCCGCGAGTGGGGCATCTTCCAGCACCTGCGCAGCTCGGACACCCCGATCGCGGTCGAGCCGCACCCCGAGCTGGGCCTGCGCCGCCGCCTCGCGGTCGGCATCCGGGCCGGGGCGCAGCCGCTCGGCACCATCTGGGTGCAGGAGGGTGCCCAGCCGCTGGCCCCGCTGGCCGAACAGTCCCTGGTCGGCGCCGCCCGGGTCGCGGCCGCCCAGCTGGTGCGCCGCCGCCGGGAGCTGTCCGCCGACGTCCGGCTCACCCAGACGCTGCTGACCGGCCTGCTGGAGGGCTCCACCGGCCCCCAGTCGCTCGCCACCCACCTCGGCCTGGACCTGCGCCGCCCGGCCACCGTGCTGGCCTACAGCGCGCACACCACCGACGTGCTGCACCGCTCCGACGTCACCGGCCTGATCTCGGTGCACACCGCCGCCCGGCACCGCACCGCGCTGCTCGCCCCGATCGAGTCCCGGGTGTACGTGCTGCTGCCCGAGCTGCCGCCCGGCCTGCCGATGACCACCGTGCGCGACTGGGCCTTCGAGGTGGTGGCGGCCGCCCGGGAGCACCTCGGCGTCCCGCTGCGCGCCGCGATCGGCTCGACCGTCGACGGCCTGGCCCAGGTCCCCGACTCCCGCGCCCAGGCGGACCGCATCCTGGACGCGATGGGCCGCGGCGGCGTGGACCTCGACGTCGCGGCGCTGATCGACGTCCAGGCGGAGGTGCTGGTCAGCGAGATGCTCGCGCTGCTCCAGGAGCGCACCGGCCTGCGCGACCCGCGGCTGACCGCGCTCACCGCGTACGACCGCCGGCACGGCACCCGGCTCGCCGAGTCGGTGCTGGCCTGGCTGGACGCGCTCGGCGAGGTCCGGGTGGCCGCGGACGCCTTGCACATCCACCCCAACACCCTGCGCTACCGGGTGCGCCGCGCCGAGCAGTTGACCGGCATCGACCTCGCCCAGCCGCAGCAGCGGCTGCTGGCGATGCTGCAACTGCGGCTGCCCGCGGACGAGTAGTCCGCGGGCAGCCGCACGGTCATTCCTGACGGTTCGTCACTCGCCGTAGCCCTGGCCGCGCTTGTGCTCGTTCAGTCGGCGCCACGGGCCGCTGATCGCCAGCTGGATGCCCGGGGTCTGGATGTTGGCGAACAGGGTCTTGCCGTCGTCCGAGAAGGTCACTCCGGTGAACTCGCTGAACTCGGGCTTCTCGGCGGTGCCGATGTTCAGCTCGTTGCGGGCGATCGGGTAGACCAGCCCGTCCTCGGTGGCGCCGAACAGGTGCGAGACGCCCTCGCCGTCCTCGCAGATCACGATGCCGCCGTACGGCGAGACGGTGATGTTGTCCGGGCCGTCGAAGTTGTCGTGGTCGCCCCAGACGTCGGTGTTGACGCCCAGCAGCACCTTCAGGGTGATGGTGCGGCGGGCCGGGTTGTAGAACCAGACCTGGCCGTCGTGCTGGAGCGGGCTCTCCGAACGGGCGAAGCTGGAGACGAAGTAGAAGCCGCCGTCACCCCACCACATGCCCTCCAGCTTGCGGGCGCGGCTGACCTCGCCGTCCTTGAACTGCTTGCGCACCGAGACGGTCCTGGCGTCGCGGTCCTGGACCTTGACCCAGTCCACGCCGTAGGTGGTGCCGACCTTGGTGGCGCGGGAGAGGTCGTCGACGAACTTGCCCTGGGCGTCGAAGACCTTGAAGGCCTCCAGCACACCGGCGTCGGCGGCGAGCTTGCGCAGCTGGTAGCGGCCGTGCTTGAAGCCGGCCGGCGGGGTCCAGCGGAACAGCAGGCCGTTCGGGTTCGAGGCGTCCTCGGTCAGGTAGACCTGGCCGCGCTTCGGGTCCACGACCACGGCCTCGTGCGCGTAGCGGCCGAAGGCCTTCACCGGCTGCGGGTCCCGGTTGTAGTCGTCGTCGAAGGGGTCGACCTCGAAGATGTAGCCGTGGTCCTTGGTGAAGCCGTTCTTGCCGGCCTTGTCCTCGGTCTCCTCGCCGGACAGCCAGGTGCCCCACGGGGTCACGCCGCCCGCGCAGTTGGTGGCGGTGCCGGCGATGCCGACCCACTGCTCGACCGAGCCGTCCCGCTTGGCGTGCACGATGGTGCAGCCGCCGGCCGCGCCCGGGTCGTAGACGTGGCCCTCGGTCAGCGGCACCGGGTGCGGCCAGTTGGCGCGGGCGCCGGCCAGCTCGTGGTTGACGACCATCAGGTTGCCGCCGCGCTCGTCCTCGAAGGCGGAGGTGCCGTCGTGGTTGCTCGGGGTGAACTCGCCGGTGCGCAGCTTGGTGACGCCGGCCCGGTTGAGGACCTTGTACGAGAAGCCCTTCGGCAGGGAGAGCAGGCCGGCCGGGTCCTGGACCAGCTGGCCGTAGCCGACGGCGGTGCCACCGGCCGAGTTGGTCCCGGCGGCCGCGGCGACCGGGGCCTCGCCGCCGACCGGGGCGGCGATCGCGCCCGGGGCGCTGGCCAGCGCCTCGGCGCCGCCGGCGATCAGCACGCCGGCCCCGACGAGGGTGGAACGGTTGACGAAGTCCCGACGGGACAGCGACATGGCAGCAACTCCTGAGGATGAGCGGGGGCGCCGGTGCGGGATGCCGACGCCCAGCAGGCTCCGCCGGGCGGGTGAACCCGGCATGACGCCCACCTCACGCCCAGGCGGCCATTTGCCGACCGATGACCTTCACATGACCTGTGCTTTACTGAGGCCCCCGCCGACCCGCCCGACCCGTCAGCGCCGCGCCGCCCGCCACTGCTCCCAGGCCGACAGCCACAGCTGCTCGGCCAGCCGCTGCTCCTCCCAGACCCCCGCCCCGCCGCCGCCCGGCCGTTCCCGCCACAGCTGCGCCCAGGCCCGCTGCGCCGGCAGGCTCGCCACCTCGCTCGCGAACACCGTGTACCGGACGACCTCCTCGACGGCCGCCTCCCCCTCCGCCGTGCCGACCAGCCAGTGCGTCTGCTGGGACAGCCGGTTGAGGTGGTTCACCATCGAGGTCACCGCCGCCGCGGCCTCCTCCCGGGTCTCGGTGGCCAGCCGCATCTGCTGGCGCACCGCCGCCTCCCAGCGCACCGCGCCGACCTCCCCGCGCAGCCCGCGCGGCAGCCTCGGCGTGCGCCCCACCCGCACCTGCGCCTCGATCGCGGCGGACTCGGCGACGCTCTGCGCGATCAGCGCCCGGTGCGCCTCCATCCCGACGGCGGGCGGCAGTTCACGCTCCTCGACCGGCACCCGGCGGGCGCGCCGGGCGGCCAGGTCGCGCAGCAGCTCGGTGCGGCCGCGCAGGCAGTCCTCGAAGTCGCCGATCGCGCCGAGCTCCACCGCGCCGGGGGCCACCCCGCGCGCGCACACCGTCACGGTCAGCCCGCCGACCCGCAGCCGCCCGGCCCACACCGGCTCCGGACCGTCCGCCGCCGGGGCGCCGGGCTCCGGCACCGGCCGGTCCTCGTGCACCTCCACCGCGCAGGGCTCGCCGTCCACCGTGATCCACGCGCGCAACGCCCGTACCCGGCCCGGCCCGTCGCCCTCGTCGACGCCCAACTGCTCGTAGACGCGGTCCCGTTCGTCCTCGACCAGGTCCTCCAGCTCGGGCAGCCGCTCGCCCGGTTCGGCCCCCGGCCGGTAGGTGCGCACGGTCACGTACGGGCCGGCCGCCGAACGCCAGTCGCCGCACTGGACCTCGACCCAGCGCAGCTCGCCGCCGGAGGTCTCGAAGGCGGCCAGCGCCTCACCGGCCAACGCCCCGTCGGCCGTCATCGTCCCGCCCGCGGGGACCCCTCCCGCGGGAGCCTGCCCCGCGGCCACGCCGTACACCGGGAAGTCCGCCGCCGCCAGGGTCCGGCGGGAGAACTCCTCCTGGTCGGCGAACCGGTCGACGGGCCTGCCCCCGGGCCGACCGGCACCCTGCTCGGCCGACCGGTCCAGTGACCGGTCCGCGGGCCGACCGGCGAAACGGTCCTCCCGGACCGGCCGGTCCGGGGCCGGGGCGGACCCCGAGGACCCGGCGTCCCGCTTCTGGTGCCTGCCGCCGCTCTCCCGCATCATCCTGTGCCGCACCCCCGAGACCTCGCACCCGCACCGCTGACGCCACCTTACGTGGCCGCAGCTGCCGGGTCATCAGCTCGGCCCCCGGACGGGGGTGGTGGCCGTGTCAGGGCACCCGGTTGTCAGCCGCCCTCCCTAACCTGGCGGCATGACAGCACAGAACGACGCAGCACAGGACCGCACCGGGCAGGGCGCCTTCCCCGCCCGGATCAGCATCGTCACCCTCGGGGTGACCGACCTCGACGAGAGCGCCCGCTTCTACGAGGCGCTCGGCTGGAAGCGCTCCACCGCCTCCAGCCCGGAGATCGTCTGGTTCCGCACCGCCGACTCGGTGCTCGGCCTCTTCCCCACCGACGAGCTGGCCGCCGACGCGGGCGTGCCCGCCACCGGGGAGCCCTCCTTCCGCGGCGTCACCCTCGCGGTAAACCTGGAGTCCCCCGCGCTGGTGGACGCCGCGCTGCGGACGGCGGTCGAGGCCGGCGCCGTGGTGGTCAAGCCGCCGGTCCCGACCGACTGGGGCGGCTACTCCGGCTACTTCGAGGACCCGGACGGCCACCTCTGGGAGCTGGCCCACAACCCGTTCTTCCCCTTCACCGAGGACGGCTCACTGGACCTCCCCTAGACCGCCGTACGGTGCGCCCGGAGGGCTCAGCTCCTGGAGCGCGCCTTGAACGCCGCCTTGCGCGCCTCCTTGGCCAGCGCCCGGTCCGGGTGCAGCTCCCCGATCGCCTCCAGGACGTCCGCCGTGTACGGGTGGTCGACCCGCCACAGCTCGCCGAACCACCCCGCCGGATCGCCGTTCACCGGCAGGTCGGCGACCAGCTCGCCCAGCAGCTCGGCGTCCCCGCCGTTGTCCAGCAGCTGGGCGGCGAAGGTGTCGACCACCGTCCACAGCGCCATCGCCCGGTCCGGCACCGGGACGTCCGTCGCCCCCTGCGCGGTCAGCCAGGCCCGCACCGCACCGCCCAGCTCCGGGTCGTCCATGACCTCCCGGGCGGCCGGCTCCGCGCCCGGCCCGAGCAGGTTGAGCGCCGAGACGCCGAGCATCCGGCGCAGCGGGCCGTAGCCGTCGGAGCCGCGCGCCGCCGCGAGCAGCTCGCGCGCCGCCGCCACCGGCTCCCGGTCGGCGGTCCACGCCCGCAGCTCCTCCTCCGGCAGCACGTTGGCCGACTCGCACACGCCGCGCAGCAGCTCGGCCGCGTCCCCCTTGGCCAGGTCGCCGACCAGCGGCGCGTCGTAGCCGTCCTCCAGCAGCCACTGCCGGATGCCGTACTGGCCGAGCGGGGTGAGCCGGACCAGCCCGAAGCGGGCCGACTCCTCCTCGTCCAGCGGCTCCTCGCCGACCACGGCGGGCTCCTCGCCGTCCTCCTCGTCGAACAGCTCGGGGTCGATCGGGCGGTAGTCCAGCAGGCCGAGCTCGGCGAGGTCGCCCAGCATCGGGTCCAGCGCGACCATCACGTCCGTGATGTCGCCGAGCAGTTCCTCGCTGGGCTCCTCGCCCTCCGGGACGACCAGCAGCGCGGCCAGCACGCCCAGCGGCACGGTCTCGTTGCCGGGCTCGGCGAAGGCGGTGGTCTCGTAGAGCACCTGCAGGGCCTCGTCCAGCAGCTCGGCGGCCTCGTCACGGGCCTCCTCGACCTCGGAGAGCGCGTCCTCGTCCTCCTCGCCCTCCCCGGCCCCGGCCTCCTCGGCGCCCTCCTCCGGGCCGGAGTCCGCCTCGACGGCCAGCTCCCGGACGATCCCGGCGGCGGTCAGCCACAGCTCCAGGACGGTCTCCGGGTCGCCCTGCTCGGCGGGCTCCAGGTCCGGGCCGGGGACGGCGACGTGCTCGCCCTCCGCGGTCGTACCGAGCTCCACCAGGTCCAGGTCGCAGGCCAGCGACCAGGCCCGCAGCGCCTCGATCTCGGCCTCCTCGGGCACCTCGCCCTCGGCCGGGGCCAGGCCCAGCAGCCGGGCCGCGGGCGCCCGGTCCGCCTCGACCAGGTCGCCGAACTCGTCCACCTCCCGGTGCGGGGCGGACCAGCGGGCCAGCGCCAGCGCGTACCCGAACATCGGTACGGCCTTCGCCTGCTCGGCCAGCTCGCGCTCGGCGGGCAGCTTCACCGGCGGGACCAGGACGGCCGCGTCGTCCAGGTCCTCGTCGTCCAGCCCGTGCGCGGCGAACGCCCCGTAGAGGTCCTGGAGCTCCAGGTCGGCGGGCAGCACCGCCTCGGCCGCGCCCTCACCCGTCGAAGCCCCGGTGTTCTTGCGACGTCGTCCGGCCATCGTTGTGCGCTCTCCCTCAGCCCAGCGGTCAGCCCAACAGCGCCGCGTACCGATCCATCACCTCAGCGTATAGGCCGGGCACCCCCGACGCCCGGCCGTACGGGGCGCACCCAGGGGCGCGCGCCATGGGCGTACGCCCACCCCTTATCCTTCGGTCTGGTACCGCGCACACCCCGCGCGTGCCACCGGGGCAACGAAGCCCAACCGCCCTCCGCCCGACCCCGGGCCGGAGGGGCCCTCTTCAGCTCACCTCGCCCCACCAGGGAGCCCGTACCCTCGGCCACCACCACAGCGCCTCCGGACGGGCGCGCCGGCACACCCCGCCGACCCCGGTGGTGCCCGGCCACAGGAGACCCCTGCCATGGCGGACCTCTCCCCCGCCGGCTCCGGCCTGCGCACCGCGCAGCTCGACGGACGCCGACTGTCGGAGGCCCTGCTTCCCCCGGAGCTCGCGCCGCGCGCCCAGCTCCGGCTCGCCGCGATCAGCCGCTGGAACGCGCTGCGCGGCGTCCGCGTCGGCCTGGTGGCCGCCGCCCTGCTGCTGATGCTGATCGGCGCCAACCTGGCCACACCGATCTACTCGCTCCTCCAGCAGCGGCTGCACCTCACCGCGCTCGACACCACCGTCCTGTTCGCGATCTACGTGCTGGCACTGGTCCCGGTCCTGGCCGTGGTCGGCCACTGGTCCGACCACCTCGGCCGCCGCGCCCTGATCCTGCCCGCCGTCGCGCTGTCCGCCGTCGGCGACGTCGTGTTCGCCACCTCCGACAGCTTCTGGCAGCTCGCCGCCGGCCGGGCCGTCCAGGGCATCGCCGTCGGCCTGTCCACCGGAGCCGCCGGAGCCGCCCTCGGCGACCTGCTGCCCGACCACCCGACCCTGGCCGCCAAGATCACCCTGGCCTGTTCCGCGGGCGGCGTCGCCCTCGGCCCGGTGGTCGGCGCCCTGCTGGCCGGCGGCTCCGACCCGCTGCTGACCCCCTTCCTGCTGCACGCCATCGCCCTGCTCGCGCTCTGCGTGCCGCTGGCCCTCCTCCACCCCCGGATGCCCGGCCGCAGCCGCCCGCCGGCCTCCCCGCCCCGCATCACCACCCCGGCCCACCTGCGCCCCCAGCGCCTGCGGCTGCCGCGCACCGGGCGCCGCGAGTTCCTGCTCGCCGCCACCGCCGGCTTCATCTCCTACGCGGTGTTCGGCGTCTACCTCAGCCTGGCCCCGGCCTTCGCCGCCAAGCTGCTGCACACCGACTCCAAGCTGGTCGGCGCGATCGTGGCCGCCCTCCTGCTCGGCTCCTCCGCCGCCACCCAGCTGCTCGTCCCGCCGACCTCCGACCGCGTGGTGACCGCCCTCGGCATGACCGGCCTGGCCACCGGCCTCGGCCTGGTCGTCGCCGCCCAGTACACCGGCACCCCGGCACTGCTCTTCATCGGCAGCGTCCTCGGCGGCGTCTCCCAGGGCGTCGCCTTCCGCTCCCTGTTCACCAGCGCCGTCACCGCGATGAACCCGGAACGCCGCGGCTCCGAACTGAGCGCCCTCTGGGTCATCGTCTACCTCGGCAGCTCCGCCCCCATCATCGCCCTCGGCGCCCTCGTCCAGACCTACGGCCTCCTCCCCTCCGTCAGCGGCTTCGCCGCCCTCGCCGCCCTCGCCTGCACCGCCCTCGCCATCGCCGTCGCCCGCAAACCCAAGCCCACCGCCTGACGGCCCACCCACAGAACGCCGCTGCCCGGGACTTCCGAAGAAGTCCCGGGCAGCGGCGTCTTCCCACCCCCGCTTCGCCCGCCGCCGGGTGAAACCCGCGCATCATCTGCTGCGCTGTTCAAGTCCCCCGCCGTTCCCCACCATCCACCCCCCACCCGCCTCCCGGCGGGTGCCCGCCCCCGCCCTCACCGCACGCCGTCCCGCCTGTCACATCGAAGCGCCGTGGCGTGGCCTTACGGGCGGGTCGCTCCGTGCTCCAGGTAGACGGTCTCGGACTGCATCCTGGCCGCGCAGGCAGCGTGGACGCGGCGAGCGAGGCGTGGGATGAGGACTTCGTCGAGCTGGCCGATGGTATGGAAGGCGTACTCGCCGATCTCCACCCGGTCGATGGTGATGCTGTCGAGCTCGTCGGTGGAGAGGACGCCACCGTCGAAGACGAAGAGGAGCTTGTCACCCTCGGTGGGGTGGGGAGCCCAGTCGGCGACGAGCAGGCGCCCGATCGGCGGGGTGATGCCGAGCTCCTCCTTGACCTCCCGGGCCGCGCCCTCGCTCGGTGTCTCGCCAGCGTGCAGGTAGCCGCCGGGAATCTCCCAGCCAGGCTTGTAGGTCGGCTTGACGAGGAGGACGCGGTCGTCCTCCTCGTCGAAGAAGAGCACGCCGGCGGCGGTACGGGGCTGGGCCACGACCTCGGGAGACGGGGAGTCGCTCATGGCCGCGACTGTAGCCGCCCAGCCAGACGGCGCGAGGGGTTCACCCGGCGGCGGGCGAACCCCTCGCGTGCTGAGGCACGGAGACGCCACTGCCCGGGACTTCCGAAGAAGTCCCGGGCAGCGCGGCAGGCCTCAGACGCTCCAGGGCTTCCAGGCGTCGGTTGCGATCTCGACGTCGAACGGCTCCGGCAGCCGGACGGTCTCACCGAACTTCCACTCGCCCAGCACCTCGTACGTCCCCTCGCCCCGGTTCGGTTCCCCGAACAGGGTGACACCGGACTGCCGCGGGTCGCGGTCCACCAGCAGGTAGTACGGCACTCCGGTGCGCGCGTACCCGCTCCACTTGGTGGGATTGCCCGATACAGGGCGCCGGTCGTTGTGCGCGCTGGGATACGCGGTGACCTCGGCCACCAAGCTGATCTCGTTCGGGCTGAGGTATCGGTCCTCCGCCCTCGCCAACAGGTCCACCTCAGCGGTCACCACAATGAGGTCAGGGCTGTACCCGTCACCGATCTCCGCAAGATCGACGCCGACGTGCTGCACTACCCGCCACGGGAAGCCCCCATCTCTGGACTCGGCACGGAACAGCCACTCGTGGATGTCCCGCAGCATCAAGGCATGATTCACCGGCGGATACGGAGTCACAGCGAACTCCCCGCCGATCACCTCAACCCGCAGCACTTCGGGTAGCCCCAGCTGCTCATCGAGCTCGCCCCGAGCCCAAAGCGCGTATGGCGATTCGGGCAAGACCCACTGCCCGAGCGCAACAACAGACGACATGAGCCCCACCTTCACCGGCCGCGAGCAGCCGTACCAGCGGCACACAGTTCTTTCCGCCGAAGGAGAGGTTTGAGCAGTGGGAGATTGACGACTCATCTCCGGACGAAGGGTGCGCTGCTGGCAGGATCAGCACATGAGGATTCTCGTGCTGGGTGGCGGCTGGTTCCTGGGTCGCGCGGTCGTGAGCGGCGCGCTGGAACGGGGCTGGGCGGTGACCACGTTCACGCGCGGACTGTCCGGTACCCCGGTGCCCGGAGCGGTCGCCGTGCACGGCGACCGGGAGCGCCCCGAGGACCTGGCGCGTCTGGCCGATCACGGTCCGTGGGACGCCGTGATCGACACCTCGGCCTCGGAGCTGTCGCCCCGTGCTGTCCTGGCGGGCACTCGGGCCCTGGAACCGGTCGTCGGCCGGTACGTCTACGTCTCCACCGTTTCGGTGTACGAGGGATGGCCCCATGAGCCTCTGAGCGTGGACTCGCCGGTACTGGAGGCCCCGGCCGGTGCAGGGCCAGGCACTACTCAGTCATCGGACAGCGCCTCGGGCATCAACCCCGACTACGGGCGGCGGAAGGCCGGTACCGAGTATGCGGTGACCGAGGCATTCGGTCTCGCCCGAACGAGCCTTCTCAGGCCAGTCGTGATCCTCGGCCCCGGGGAGTACGTCGGCCGACTGCCGTGGTGGCTGGGCCGAGCCGAGCGGGGCGGAGCGATCCTCGCGCCTGGGGACCCCACGAGACGGGTCCAAGCGGTCGATGTTCGGGATGTCGCCACTTTCGCACTCGACCAAGTCCTGCACGTCGGTCACCAGGTCCACAACCTCGCCACCCCGATCGGCCGGGAGACGATGGGCGGCTTCCTCCAGGCGTGCGTGGACGTGACCGGCAGCACCGGGGAACTGTTCTGGGTGGAGGACGAGATCTTGCTCCGCCACGGTCTGCGGCAGTGGACCGAGCTTCCGCTGTGGTGGAACCACCCTGGTGTGTCCGTCATCGACTCGTCCTCGGCGGTCGCGGCCGGCTTCCACAGCCGGCCGCTCGCAGAGACCGTGGCCGACACGTGGCACTGGCTGAGCCAAGGCAACACGCCGGTCCCGCACAGGCGTTGGGCCAAGCACGGTATCGACCCGGCCAAGGAGCAGGCCATCCTGGACAGCGTGCGCTAGTCATTGCCTCCACCGAGAGCGATCCGCGTCGTGCCGGGCCCGAGAACCTGGGGCGGAGCCACCAGGGTGAAGTCGTCAATCCGGTCCGCAAGATCCCGTGCGAGCTGGGCGCTGCGGAAGGCCGGCAACGCCAACTCGGTCCGGACCGCGTTGACCCTGCCCGTAAGGCCCGCGCCACGCCACTCCCGGGGAAGGGAGAGCACCGGGGAGAGCGCGTCAGCAGCGCCGTCCAGATCATGGCGCATCAGGAGGGCAGAAGCCAGATCGGCCCGGGCCTGGGGAGCGATGACAAGAGGATTGGAGTTCGCGGAGCGGGCAGCGCTCAGTTCCAGCGACCGCCGGGCAGAGGCCTCGGCGCCACGGCCGTCCCGCAGGAGCAACAAGCTGGCGCTGTTACTCATCTCGACCCGCTCCACGTCTGGGCCCGGGTCGCCGCCATGCGCCCGGCACCCGCAGAACCACCGCAACCGGTCACCGACAGGATCCGAGTGCTGCTGTCCGCCGACACCCTCACCATGAGCGCCCCCGGCCAAGCCATCCACGCAGAAACCGATCGCGTCCACGCCTTCGCCCGCGCGGGCCGTGAATTGGCCGACCTCGCGCTGTGTGGAAGCCTCACCCGTGGACTGCGCGACGTCCTCGCGCACATGATCGCCTTCCACTGGAACCGCGCCGCGATCCCCACCCCGCATCAGGCCACCCTCGCCCGTGCCGCACGCAACCACATCCTCGGATTCCCCCGCTGAGACGACGAGCTCATCGAGGGGCGGACGATGCCGAACATCCACAATCGATTCGTCGGGCCACCACCCCTGACGCCCGACCCGAGGACCAGATCCGCCGCCAGTGCGTCCCGCGCCGTCGCCTTCCTCGCAGGCCCCAGCGCGTCCTTCATCGCCGGCCAGTCGTTGCACGTCGACGGCTACTGGCTCCTCCACTGACCGCCCGTCCCATCGAACAGGAAGCAGGCCACCATGCAGCACCGCGTCCGCGCCGTCCTCCTCACCCCGAACGACACCATGCTGTTGATCAAGCGCATCCGTCCCGGCATCGACCCCTACTGGGTGATCGTCGGCGGCAAGATCGAGCCCACCGACGCCGGCCCCGAGGAGGCCCTGCTGCGCGAGGTCCGTGAGGAGATCGCCGGCGAAGCCGAGATCACCGGCCTCCTCCACACCATCCAAACTGACGACGAGCGCCAGGACTTCTACCTCGCCACCGTCGACAAGTGGAGCTTCGAGGACCGCACCGGCCCCGAGTTCAGCCAGGAAGGCCGAGGCGAGTACATCCTCGAAGAGATCCCCCTCACCGCCGAAGCCCTCGACGCGGTCAACCTCCTGCCCCAGGACTTCGCCACCGTCCTGCGCGGGGCCGTCGAACGCGGGATCCTCCCGGCCACCAGGTAGCCGCAAGCCGGCAGCTACCCACCAATCCCAAACGTCTCACGCAGTGTCAATTACCGTGATACGTTCTGTAATCCAATCGAAAACAGGCGACCCCGGCGGTGCTGGAACACCCCGGGGTCCGGCAACAGGAGTACAACCTCCCGATGCGCGTCCATCGTAGCGCCCCCGTGCGCAACTTCACCGTGCTACCCAACGCCGTACTCCAGTACCGGCGGTTGAGCTACACCGCCCGCGGCCTGCTCGCGGACCTCCTCTCCCGGCCCGACGGCTGGCGCGAGGACGGCCGGCACATGGCCGACACCAGCCCCCAGGGGCGCGGCGCCGTCCGCAGGGCCCTGAAGGAGCTGACCGAGGCCGGCTACTACCGGGTCGAGAAGATCCGCATGCCGGACGGCACGATCCGCACCGAGACCCACGTGTACGACACACCATGGTTCGCGCCGGATGCCACCCGTCCGGCGCCCGGTGGAGCGGCAACCGGCGCTGCTGGCAGCCCTGTTGTAAAGGACCGGCAGCAAGAACCCACCCTCCCCGCGAGTCCGGCCGATGACCTCACGTCGAAAGGACAGGAGGAGGATTCCGAGACCGAAGAGGTCCGCGAAGCGGTGGCCACCCTGTTCCGGGTGATCCGACCGGAACCCCGCCTGCGCCTCGGCGAGGCCGAAGCGCGCGTACTCGCTCCCCTGGTCGCCCAGTGGCTGGCCCGCGGCAGCACCGCCGCCGACCTGGCCCATGCCCTGCTTCCGGGCCTGCCCACCCCGATGCACTCGGCAGCCGCCGTGCTCCGCTATCGCCTGGAGCACAAGCTGCCACCCGCCCGGCCCGCCGCACGGCCACCGGCCCGGTACGCCGAGTGCGCCAAGTGCCACGACCCCGTGCCCCGACCGGGCATCTGCCGCCCGTGCGCCGGCCTGGCCACCCGAGCCCTCACGGTCGGCCAGGGAGCGGACTTGGCAGCCGCAGGTGCCGCCCGAGTCCGAACAGCTCTACGCTCCGCGATGACCGGCAGTCGGCCTGCACACATCGCCGCCTGAGACACACTGTCCCACCGGCCCGAAGGGGCTCCGGCAGGTAGTCACCCTGCTCCATCTGCGCCGCACGCGGCGCAGGGCAGGGGCGGGCACCCGCCGGCAGGCGGGTGGGGGGTGGATGGTGGGGAACGGCGGGGGACCTGTGCAGCACAGCAGATGGCGCTCGGGTGTTTGCGCAAAAACGCCGCCGCCGCGCGACCCCCAAGGGTTCGCGCGGCAGCGGCGTACCGTACAGCAGATCTCAGACGTTGAAGCCGAGGGCGCGGAGCTGGTCGCGGCCGTCGGGGGTGATCTTGTCGGGGCCCCACGGCGGCATCCAGACCCAGTTGATGCGCAGGTCCTGCACCAGGCCGTCGGTGGCCGTCTTGGCCTGGTCCTCGATGACGTCGGTCAGCGGGCAGGCCGCCGAGGTGAGCGTCATGTCGATGGTGGCCACGTCGGACTCGTCGATGTGGATGCCGTAGATCAGGCCCAGGTTGACGACGTCGATGCCCAGTTCGGGGTCGACGACGTCCATCAGGGCCTCGGTCAGGTCCTCGACCGAGACGGTGCCGGCGGTGGTGCCGACGATGACGGTGCCGGTCTGCTCCTCCGCAGTGGAGGGGGTTTCGTCACTCATGGTCTTGTCCTCCTCTGCGGGTCAGTCGTTCACGGCGGGGTTCTTGGCGAGCGCCTGGGCGGTGGCGTCCTTCCAGGCCATCCAGCTGAGCAGGGCGCACTTGACCCGGGCCGGGTACTTGGAGACGCCGGCGAACGCGACCGCGTCCTCCAGCACCTCCTCGTCGCCCTCGCCCTGGCCCTTGCTCTGCATCAGCTCCAGGAAGGCCTCCTGGACGGCCTGCGCCTCGCCGACGGTCTTGCCGACCACCAGCTCGTTCAGCACCGAGGCGCTGGCCTGGCTGATCGAACAGCCCTGGGACTCGTACGAGACGTCGGTGACCTTGGCACCGTCGAGCTTCACCCGCAGGGTGATCTCGTCGCCACACGTCGGGTTGACGTGGTGCACCTCGGCGTCGCCGTCCCGCAGCCCCTTGCCCTTCGGGTTGCGGTAGTGGTCCAGGATGATGTCCTGGTACATCGAGTCGAGCTTCATGGTCGTCCTGCCCCGTCCCTCAGCCGAAGAAGTTCCGGACGTGGTGCAGGCCGTCGATCAGCGCGTCGACCTCGCCCGGCGTCGAGTACAGATAGAACGACGCCCGCGTGGTCGCCGGAATTCCGTACCGCAGGCACACCGGCCGCGCGCAGTGGTGGCCGACGCGCACGGCGATGCCCTGCTCGTCCAGCACCTGGCCCACGTCGTGCGGGTGGATGTCGCCGAGGGTGAAGGAGATCGCGGCGCCGCGGTCCACGGCCGTGCGCGGGCCGATGATCCGCAGGTCCGGGACCTCCAGCAGCCGCTCGACGGCGTACTCGGTGATCGCGTGCTCGTGCGCCGCGATCTTCTCCATGCCGATGCCCTGGAGGTAGTCGATGGCCGCGCCGAGTCCGACCGCCTGGGCGATCGGCGGGGTGCCGGCCTCGAACTTGTGGGGCGCCGGGGCGTAGGTGGACGAGCCCATGGTGACGGTCTCGATCATCTCGCCGCCGCCGAGGAACGGCGGGAGGTCCTCCAGCAGCTCCTGGCGGCCCCAGAGCACGCCGATGCCGGTCGGGGCCAGCATCTTGTGCCCGGTGAAGGCGACGAAGTCGGCTTCCAGCGCCTGCACGTCGAGCACCATGTGCGGCGCGGCCTGCGAGGCGTCGATGACGACCAGCGCGCCGACCGACTGGGCCTTGCGGACGATCGTCTCGACCGGGTTGACGGTGCCGAGCAGGTTGGAGACCAGGGTGAAGGAGACCACCTTGGTCTTCTCGGTGATCAGCTCGTCGATGTTCGACAGGTCGAGCCGGCCCTCGTCGGTCAGCCCGAACCACTTGAGCTTCGCACCGCTGCGCTGCGAGAGCAGCTGCCACGGGACGATGTTGGAGTGGTGCTCCATCTCCGTGATGACGATCTCGGAGTCGGCGTCCACCCGGTACGGCTCGTCGGCCCAGGCCAGCATGTTGGCAACGAGGTTGAGCGACTCCGAGGCGTTCTTGGTGAAGATCACCTCGTTGCGGCTCGGCGCGTTGACGAACGCCGCGACCTTGTCCCGGGCGCCCTCGTACAGCGCCGTGGCCTCCTCGGCGAGAACGTGCACGCCGCGGTGGACGTTGGCGTTGTGCCGCTCGTAGTAGGCGTTCAGCGCCTCCAGCACCTGGCGCGGCTTCTGCGAGGTCGCCGCGTTGTCCAGGTAGACCAGCGGCTTGTCGTCGTGCAGCACCCGCTGGAGGACCGGGAAGTCCTTGCGGATCGCGTCGGTGTCGAGCAGTCCCGCGAACGGATGCGTCACTCGGACGCGCCCCCCTTCACATACGCCTCGTAGCCCTCGTTCTCCAGCTTGTCGGCCAGCTCGGCGCCGCCGGACTCGACGATGCGGCCGCCCGCGAAGACGTGGACGTAGTCGGGCTTGATGTACCGCAGGATGCGGGTGTAGTGGGTCACCAGCAGGGTGCCGACCTCGCCGGTCGAGCGGACCCGGTTGATGCCCTCGGAGACGATCCGCAGCGCGTCGACGTCCAGGCCGGAGTCGGTCTCGTCGAGGATCGCGATCTTCGGCTTGAGCAGCTCCAGCTGGAGGATCTCGTGGCGCTTCTTCTCGCCGCCGGAGAAGCCCTCGTTGACGTTGCGCTCGGCGAAGGCCGGGTCCATCTGGAGGGCGGCCATCGCCTCCTTGACCTCCTTCACCCACAGCCGCAGCTTGGGGGCCTCGCCGCGGACGGCGGTGGCGGCGGTGCGCAGGAAGTTGGAGACCGAGACGCCCGGGACCTCGACGGGGTACTGCATGGCCAGGAAGACGCCGGCCTTGGCGCGCTCGTCGACGGACATCTCCAGGACGTCCTCGCCGTCGAGCAGCACCGAGCCGCCGGTGACGGTGTACTTGGGGTGGCCGGCCAGCGAGTAGGCGAGGGTGGACTTGCCCGAGCCGTTCGGACCCATGATGGCGTGGGTCTCGCCCTGCTTCACGGTCAGGTCCACGCCCTTCAGGATCTCGCGCGGGCCGTTCTCGGCGTCCACGGAGACGTGCAGGTCGCGGATTTCAAGGGTTGCCATGTGTACTCAGGACTCCTGGTTGACGGAGACGAGCACATCGTCCCCTTCGATCTTTACGGGGTAGACAGCGACCGGCTTGGTGGCGGGCAGGCCGGACGGCTTGCCGGTGCGCAGGTCGAAGCTGGAGCCGTGCAGCCAGCACTCGATCATGCAGTCCTCGACCTCGCCCTCGGAGAGCGAGACGTTCGCGTGCGAGCAGGTGTCGTTGATCGCGAACACCCCCTCGTCGGTGCGGACGACGGAGACCGGCACGCCGTTGAGGTCCACGCGCTTGGGAACGTCCTCCTGGAGGTCGCTCAGCGCGCAGGCACGGAGGAAGGTCATCTGGATCAGACCGCCGCTTCCAGCTCGGCCTCGATCTTCTCCATCAGCTGGTCCTGGATCTCGGCGACGCCGATCTGCTGGACGAGTTCGGCGAAGAAGCCGCGGACCACCAGGCGGCGGGCCTCGTCGGCCGGGATGCCGCGGGACCGCAGGTAGAACAGCTGCTCGTCGTCGAAGCGGCCGGTCGCGGAGGCGTGGCCGGCGCCGACGATCTCACCGGTCTCGATCTCCAGGTTGGGGATCGAGTCGACCCGGGCGCCGTCGGTGAGCACCAGGTTCCGGTTGAGCTCGTAGGTGTCGGTGCCCTCGGCGGCGGCGCGGATCAGCACGTCGCCGACCCAGACGGCGTGGGCGTCCTGGCCCTGCAGCGCGCCCTTGTAGACCACGTTGGAGCGGCAGTGCGGGGTGTCGTGGTCGATGACCAGACGGTGCTCCAGGTGCTGGCCGGCGTCGGCGAAGTAGAGGCCGAACAGCTCGGCCTCGCCGCCGGGCGCGGCGTAGCTGACCCGCGGGTGGATCCGGACGACGTCGCCGCCGAAGGTGACGACCACGGACTTCAGCGAGGCGTCCCGGCCGACCAGCGCGGTCTGCTGGGCGGCGTGGACGGCGTCGCGGTCCCAGTCCTGGACGGAGACGAAGGTGAGCTTGGCGCCGTCGCCGACCAGCAGCTCGACGTTGGCGGCCCGGGTGCCGGTACCGGTGTGGTTGATCACCACGACGGCCTCGGCGAACGGCTTGACGTCGACCACCACGTGGGCGAAGCGGGTGCCGCCCTCGCCGTGCACGTCGATCTTGACCGGCTCGGTGAGCACCGCGTCCTGGGGGACGGTGACGACGAGCGCCTGGTCGAAGGCGCTGAACGCCTGCGCGGCGACCCGGTCGACCGGCGTGCCGGCCTTGCCCAGGCGGGCGTCGTCCCGGCCGACGGTCTCGGCGGTGACGCCGTCCGGCAGCGTGAACTCGACCTTGTCCTCGCCGCGCTCGGCAGCGGCGGCGGTGCCGTCGTGCAGCCCGCCGAGGCGGTGCAGCGGGGTGAACCGCCAGTCCTCCTCGCGGCCGGTGGGCACCGGGAAGTCGTTCACGTCGAAGGACGGCTTGACCGCGACGCGCGCGTCGATCGGCTGCTGGACCGTGGTGCGGCCGGTGCCGGGGCCGGCGAGCTGCGCGCCCGCGCCGGCCGTGCCGACCTCGATCGAACCGGCGGTGGTGGAGCCGGTGGTGTTCTGCTCAGCCATGGCTGTTCGTAGTGCTCTCTTCCTCGGAAATGAGTGGACGGCGGCGGCCGGAGGTCAGCCGACCGCGCCCTCCATCTGCAGCTCGATCAGCCGGTTGAGCTCCAGCGCGTACTCCATCGGCAGCTCGCGCGCGATCGGCTCGACGAAGCCACGGACGATCATCGCCATCGCCTCGAACTCGGTCATGCCGCGGCTCATCAGGTAGAAGAGCTGGTCCTCGCTGACCTTGGAGACGGTCGCCTCGTGGCCCATGGACACGTCGTCCTCGCGGACGTCCACGTACGGGTAGGTGTCCGAGCGGGAGATGGTGTCCACCAGCAGCGCGTCGCACAGCACGTTGGACTTGGCGCCCTTGGAGCCCTCGCCGATCTCGATCAGACCGCGGTAGGAGGTCCGGCCGCCGCCGCGCGCCACCGACTTGGAGACGATGTTGGACGAGGTGTTCGGCGCCATGTGCACCATCTTGGCGCCGGCGTCCTGGTGCTGGCCCTCGCCCGCGAAGGCGATCGAGAGGGTCTCGCCCTTGGCGTGCTCGCCCATCAGGTAGACGGCCGGGTACTTCATGGTGACCTTGGAGCCGATGTTGCCGTCGACCCACTCCATGGTCGCGCCCTCGTACGCCACGGCACGCTTGGTGACCAGGTTGTAGACGTTGTTCGACCAGTTCTGGATGGTCGTGTAGCGGCAGCGGCCGCCCTTCTTGACGATGATCTCCACGACCGCCGAGTGCAGCGAGTCGGAGGAGTAGATCGGGGCGGTGCAGCCCTCGACGTAGTGGACGTAGGCGTCCTCGTCGACGATGATCAGCGTCCGCTCGAACTGGCCCATGTTCTCGGTGTTGATCCGGAAGTAGGCCTGCAGCGGGATGTCGACGTGCACGCCCTTCGGCACGTAGATGAACGAGCCGCCGGACCACACCGCGGTGTTCAGCGCGGCGAACTTGTTGTCGCCGGCCGGGATCACCGTGCCGAAGTACTCCTTGAAGATCTCCGGGTGCTCGCGCAGCGCGGTGTCGGTGTCCAGGAAGATGACGCCCTGCTCCTCCAGGTCCTCGCGGATCTGGTGGTAGACGACCTCGGACTCGTACTGGGCGGCGACGCCGGCGACCAGGCGCTGCTTCTCCGCCTCCGGGATGCCGAGCTTGTCGTACGTCGCCTTGATGTCCGCCGGCAGGTCCTCCCAGGACTCGGCCTGCTTCTCGGTGGAGCGGACGAAGTACTTGATGTTGTCGAAGTCGATGCCGGTGAGGTCGGAGCCCCAGGTCGGCATGGGCTTCTTGCCGAACAGCTTCAGGCCCTTGAGCCGCAGGTTCAGCATCCACTCGGACTCGTTCTTCTTCGCCGAGATGTCGCGGACGACGTCCTCGCTGAGCCCGCGCTTGGCCGCGGCACCGGCGGTGTCCGGGTCGGCCCAGCCGTACTCGTAATTGCCGAGGCCTTCGAGCTCGGGGTGCGAAACGGTGTCAGTCATGCGAGCTTCCTAACGCGCGGACGCTGAATCTTCGGTGGACACGGAATTTTTCATGTACTGGCAGTCGGCATCGCATCGGAGCCGCGTCCCGCCGGGGGCCGGGCGGACGACGATGCGGCACCGGGTGCCGGCACATAGGTGGTGCAGACCCCGTCGCCGTGGGCGATCGTGGCCAGCCGTTGCACATGGGTGCCCAGGAGCTGGGAGAAGACCTCGGTCTCCGCCTCGCAGAGCTGCGGGAACTGCTCGGCGATGTGCGCGACCGGGCAGTGGTGCTGGCAGAGCTGGGCGCCCGCCGGGGCCTTGGCCGCGGCCGACGGGACACGCCGCACCGTGGCAGCGTACCCGTCCGCGCTGAGCGCCTGGGCCAGCGCCTCGGGGCGCTCTCCGGCGGCGGCCAGGCGCAGGGCCTCCAGGTACTTCTCGGCCTGCTTGCCGAACCGGGCGCGGGCGAAGGCGGCGACCGCCTCCTCGCCCGCCTTGCCGCCGCCCACCGAGTCCGCGATCCAGCGCAGCGCGTCGGCGGCGAGCTGGTCGTACGCCTGATAGAAGGCGTCCCGGCCGGCGTCGGTGAGGGCGAAGACCTTGGCCGGACGGCCCCGGCCGCGGCTGCCGTAGACCCGCTGTTCGCGGGACTCGACCAGACCGGTGGCGACCAGGCCGTCGAGGTGGCGGCGGACGGCGGCGGCGGTGAGGCCGAGCCGGTTCGCCAGGTCGGCGGCGGAGGACGGGCCGTGGTCCAGGATCGACCGCGCGACCCGGTCCCGGGTGGCCCGGTGGCCCTCCAGCAGCACCTCGGCCGCCGTCACGGGCACGTCACAGGAGGAGGCCGACTCGGCCTCCCGCTGCTGGGCGTGCTCGCGCATGTTTTTCACAACACCAGTGTTGCGTAATTACTTCCGCCGGGACAAGCCGTGACCCAGGCCTCACCGGTGTCATCTGTCACGCAGGTTAGCCTTACCTGACCTGGGAAAACGATCACCGAGCCGCCGTCCGGCCGGCGCGTCAGGCCCTCTTACACTCGCCGGTATGCACTCCGAACCCGCGGTCCAGATCGCCGGGCTGGTCAAACGCTACGACGACAAGCTCGCGGTGGACGGCCTCGACCTCACCATCCCGGCCGGCGCGATCACCGCCGTCCTCGGCCCCAACGGCGCCGGCAAGACCACCACCATCGAGACCTGCGAGGGGTACCGCCGTCCGGACGGCGGCACCGTCCGCGTCCTCGGCCTCGACCCGGTCACCCAGGGCGCCGCGCTCCGGCCCCGGATCGGCGTCATGTTGCAGTCCGGCGGCGTGTACGCGGGCGCGCGCGCCGTCGAGATGCTGCGGCACACCGCCAAGCTGCACGCCCACCCGCTGGACGTGGACGCCCTGGTCGAACGCCTCGGCCTCGGCTCCTGCGGCCGCACCACCTACCGCCGGCTGTCCGGCGGCCAGCAGCAGCGGCTCGCCCTGGCGATGGCCGTGGTCGGCCGCCCCGAGCTGGTCTTCCTGGACGAGCCCACCGCGGGCCTCGACCCGCAGGCCCGCCGGGCCACCTGGGAGCTGGTGCGCGACCTGCGCCGGGACGGCGTCACCGTGGTCGTCACCACCCACCACATGGACGAGGCCGAGCAGCTCGCCGACCGGGTCGCCATCGTCGACCGCGGCAAGGTGATCGCCGACGGCACCACCGAGGAGCTGTGCCGCGGCGGCGCCGAGGGCGCGCTGCACTTCGACGGCCCGCCCGGCCTCGACCTCGGCCCGCTGCTCAAGGAGCTGCCCGAGGGCGCCACCGCCACCGAGACCGCCCCCGGCAACTACCGCGTCGAGGCGCCCGTCGACCCGCAACTGGTGGCCGCCGTCACCGGCTGGTGCGCGGCCTCCGGCATCCTGCCCGAACGGCTGTCCGTCCAGCGCCGCAGCCTGGAGGACGTCTTCCTCGACCTGACCGGACGGGAGCTCCGCTCATGAGCGAACGCAGTGAGGCAACCATGAGCGCCGCCACGACGGACTACTCCCCCAAGCCGGGCCCCGCGCCCGTCGGCCGGATGCTGCTCGCCCAGACCGCGTTCGAGACCCGGATGCTGCTGCGCAACGGCGAGCAGCTGCTGCTCACCGTGGTCATCCCGACCGTGCTGCTGGTGCTGTTCTCCGCCGTGGACATCGTCGCGGTCGAGGGCCCCGGCAAGCGGGTCGACTTCCTGGCCCCCGGCCTGCTCGCGCTGGCCGTGATGTCCACCGCCTTCACCGGCCAGGCCATCGCCACCGGCTTCGAGCGCCGCTACGGCGTGCTGAAGCGGCTCGGCGCCAGCCCGCTGCCGCGCTGGGCGCTGCTGACCGCCAAGACCGGCTGCGTCCTGGTGACGGAGGCGCTGCAGGTCGCGCTGCTGTCGGTGATCGCCCTGGCCCTCGGCTGGTCCCCGCACGGCAACCCGCTGACGGTCGCCGCGCTGCTGGTCCTCGGCACCGCCGCCTTCTCCGGGCTCGGCCTGCTGATGGCCGGCACCCTGAAGGCCGAGGCCACCCTGGCCGGCGCCAACCTGGTGTTCATCCTGCTACTGCTCGCCGGCGGGGTGATCGTGCCGCTGGGCAGGTTCCCCGACGCGGTGCGCCCGGTGCTGGAGCTGCTGCCGATCTCGGCGCTCTCGGACGGCCTGCGGTCGGTGCTCCAGGCCGGCGCCGGGGTGCCGTGGGCGGACCTCGGCATCCTGGCCGGCTGGTCGGTGCTCGGCCTGGCCGCGGCCGCCCGCTTCTTCCGCTGGGAGTGACCGGCGGCGGCAACGCACAACGCCCCCCGGCCACTTGGCGGCCGGGGGGCGTTGCCGTTGTCGACTGACCGGGCGTCAGCTCTCGCTGCCGCCACGGCGCTTGCGGGCGAGCAGCACGAGCGCGCCGCCGACCAGCAGCACGCCGCCGCCGGCCGCCGCGATCATCGGGGTCGCGTCGCTGCTACCGGTCTGGGCGAGCGCCGGCGCGCTGGCGGAGGGCGACGGGGTCGGGGTCTTGCTCGGGGTGTGGGTCACCGACGGGGTCGGGGTGGCCGGGGGCGTCGTGACCGGCGGCGGGGTGCTCGGGGTCACGGTCGGCGTCGGGGTGGGAGTCGGGGTCGGGGTCTTGGTGGGGGTCGGGGTCGGAGTCGGCGTGTGGCACGGCTCGATGGTCTTGGTCTCGTTGATGTTCCAGCCCTTCTCGTTCGGGTTCTCCGTGGTGGTGACCACCAGGTTCGCCTTGATCGGGGCATCGTGGTCCTTCACCGGGAAGGAGCCGTGGAACTCCGCGGGGAAGGCCTTGGCGTCCAGGACCTTCTCGCCGTCGATGGTGAGGCTGACGGTGTTCTTCACGTCGGCCTTGGGGCTGTAGTTGATCAGATCGATCACGATCTTGTCGCAGGTCACCGACCAACTCGGCACGTGCGCCGAGGCATTGGTGGCCAGTGCCAGAGGCAGGAGAAAACCGGCCGCAGCCGTGCCGGCGAGTGCCGTCGCGCCGATCGCGAAGTGCCGCTGCTGTCGCGCCATTACTTTGTTCCCCTCCGAACGGTCGTGCGCAGCAGGCGTGTTGAGTGGTACGCGGTGGCCCGCTACGACTGTCCGGGGGACTCTACCGGCACTCCCGCACCCCGCCACACCCCGCCGCACGACCGGATATCGACTGTCCGTCCGTCTTCCGATGTGCTTGGGCCAGCCCATCACAGCCGTCACCTCGCAGAACGCGGATTCGGCAAACCTGAATGGACTTCGCCACTTCAGGGAAGAACGGAGCCCCCGGTGATCAGGTTCAATCACCGAGGGCTCCGATTCGGTCAGCCGACGAACGCCGGGCCATTCCGGCCTTTCCGTCGTTTCCGACCTTTCCGTTCTTTCCGACACTCCCGTGCCTCCGACGCGCCCGCCTTTCCGGCGTTCCCGTCCGGATCGCGGGCTCAGCCGGTTCAGGCCTTCCGGGCCGCCTTGCGCCGGGCGGCCACCACGATCGCGCCGCCGGCCGCGAGCACGACCGCGCCGCCGATCGCCAGCGGCAGCACCGGACCGGAACCGGTGTGCGCCAGGTTGCCCCCGGCGTCCGGCTGGGCGGACGGGCTGCCCGAGGCCGTCGGAGCGGCCGTCGAGCCGCCGGCCGACGGGCTGCCGCTCGCGCCGGGCTTGCCGCTCGTCGACGCGGACGGGCCGCCCGAGGGGCTCGCCGAACCGCTCGGGGCGGTCGACGCGCTCGGCGTGGCCGACGGCGAGCCGCTCGGCACGGTCGGCGGGACGGTCGGCGGCACCGTCGGGGTGCCGGACGGCGTCGGGACGGTGGTGCCCGGCAGGCAGCCGGCGAAGGGGTAGTGGTGCGTCTCGGCGCCGCCCTTGCCGGTCAGCGAGGCGGCGATCACCGAGCCGTTGACCGGGCCGCCGCTGCCGAGGTCGAAGGCGGCGTTCGGCGCGAGCACGGTGCCGGCCCAGGCGGCCTGGCTGTTCTTGACCACCTTGGTGGCGGTCGGGAAGTTCCAGAGCAGCCTGGACCGGATCGCCCCGCCCGCCGCGCTCTGGAGCTTGTCGTCCAGCACGAAGGCCTTCTTGCCCTCGTCCCACAGGTGGAAGCCGGTGGTCCCGGCCGCCGCCATGTCGTACGAGCCGCCGGTCACGTTGACCACCGTCACCGAACCGGCCGGCACCTTGAGGTAGACGTCCTTGGCGCCCTGCAGCTTCGCCGCGTCGACGGTGAAGCTGTTGTACTTCGCGTCGCCGCCGGTGAGCGTCAGCTTGCCGCCCTCGGCCTGGACGGTGGCGCCGGCGGTCTGCGGGACGGCGGCCAGCGAGGTGGCGGCGGCGCGCAGCTTGGCGAACTCGGCCTTGAAGTCGATCGGCGAGGGGCCCTGGTTGACGGTGCCGGCGTGGGCCTGGGCCACCGCGCCGTCGGCCTTGGAGCCGAAGACGCCGTTGCCCTTCATCACCTGGGTGTTGTGGCCGGTGAGCTTGCCGGCCACGACCAGGGCGTTCTTGCCCGGCAGCGCGTCGACCTGGGCCTGGGTGAGCTCCTGGCCGACCGAGAAGCCGCCGGTGAAGTCGGCGTTGCCGCCGACCGCGACCGCGCCCTCGGCGTCGGGGGTGTGGGTGTCGTCGCCCTCGATGAACTCGCCGTAGAGGTTGGCGACCCCGAGGCTGCGGCACTCCTGGTCGGTGCCGACGGCCTGGGCGGCCGGCGCGACGAGCCCGGCCAGTGCGAGCGAGCCGCCTACCGCGAGCGCGGCGGCGGAAATGGGTATGCGCATGTGCAGGTCTCCGCTTGCGTGCGGGCGTAGATGGGGGGAGGGGTCCTCAAAAAGGTATGGACCAATCCGCACTCTTTCGGCCAAACGGGTGATTGGTCAAGACCAATAACCTCCTTGACCGAACCACCCCGGTTTGTCCGCGTGTCGCACCCCAGCGTGTCGCCGCCCGCCGGCTCCGCCGCCTCCCGCCGCACCACCCGCGCCACACCGCCGCGCGGCCCGTGCCCCGCCCCAAGATCGCCTGTAAGGCCGCCTACGATTGACCGCGTGCCTAATCCCTTCTCCCTGCTCGCCGAGCGCTGGCAGCCATCCGCCGAGATGGTCCGGCGTGCCACGTTCGCCGCGCTGGTGATGAGCGTGGTGATCGTCGTCACCGGCGGCGCCGTCCGCCTCACCGCCTCCGGCCTCGGCTGTACGACCTGGCCCCGGTGCACCGACGAGAGCCTGACGCCCACCGCCGAGATGGGCTTCCACGGCATCGTCGAGTTCACCAACCGGATGCTCACCTACGTGCTGAGCGCCGCCGTCGGCTGGGCCATCCTGGCCGCCCGCTGCCACCGGCCCTGGCGGCACAGCATGACCCGGCTCGGCTGGGCCCAGTTCTGGCTGGTGATGAGCAACGCCGTGCTCGGCGGCATCACCGTGCTGACCGGCCTCAACCCGTACACCGTGGCGCTGCACATGATCGCCGCGATGGCCCTGGTCTGGGTCGCGCTGCTGATGTGGGAGCGGTCCAAGGAGGGCGACGGCCCGCCGACGCTCGTGGTGCCCTGCCCGGTCCACCAGCTGTCCTACGTCCTGGTCACCGTGATCGGCCTGCTCGTCGCGGCCGGCACCCTGGTGACCGGCGCCGGCCACCACCCCGGCACGCCCAAGGACAACAAGATCGTCCCGCGCATCCCGATCGACTACGACCGCCTCGCCCAGTTCCACGCCGACTTCGCATTCGTGTCCGTGGGCCTGGCCATCGCGGTGATCTTCGTCCTCACCGCTGTGAAGGCCCCCCAGGCGGCCAGGTCCCGCACCAAGGAGCTGCTGGCCGTCCTCCTCCTCCAGGGCGTCCTGGGCTTCATCCAGTACTTCACCGACGCCCCCGAGCTGATGGTCGGCCTCCACATGCTCCTCGCGGCACTGACCTGGATCGCCGCCCTCCGCGTCCCCCTCGCCCTGCGCACCCGCGGGGCCGAGGCGGTCACCGACCAGCTCCCCGCCCAGACCCCGCAGCCCGCCGCGGTCTGACCGCGCACACGCCGACGGCCCGGCTCCCCCGCGTGGGGGAACCGGGCCGTTCGTCGTACCGGGATGCGGTCAGATCTGGATGCCGGCCATCCGCTTCCACTCGTACGCGCCGGTCTTGACCTTGAGGCCCAGCTCGCCCTCGAAGTCGTCGTGCAGGGTCAGCCCGGCCAGCTCGGCGGCGCGCTTGCCCACGGCGTAGCTGGGGGCCACCTGGTCGCCCCAGGCGCCGTCCGCGCCGACGACCACGATGCGGGTGGCCACGGAGCCGACGTACTCGACGACGGCGTCGCCGCCCCCGTGCTCGCGGGCGAAGCTGGTGAGGTGCTTGGCGATGCGCTTGGCGCGGCGCTCGGTGCGGGCGTCCGGCGCGGCGGTGGCGGTCTCTGCGCTGCTCATGTCCCGCATGCTACCCACCGGTAGCGCCGCTGGCGACGGGAGCGCCCTGTGCACCGGGCCACATACTGGAGGGGTGACCTTCTCCGGCTGGCCGGCCGAGGCGCTCGACTTCTACGAGCACCTGGAAGCCGACAACTCCAAGACCTTCTGGCAGGCCCACAAGGACGTCTACGACGGCGTCGTCCGGGCCCCGATGGAGCTGCTGCTCGCCGAACTGGAGCCGGAGTTCGGGCCGGGGAAGATCTTCCGGCCCAACCGCGACGTCCGGTTCAGCGCCGACAAGTCCCCGTACAAGACCCACATCGGCGCCCATCTGGAGAGCGGCGGCTACATCCAGCTCTCCGCCGACGGACTGGCCTGCGGCAACGGCCTCTACCAGCTCGCCCCGGACCAGCTGGAGCGCTACCGCGCCACCGTCGCGGAGGACGTCACCGGCGCGGAGCTGGAGCGGGTGATCGCCCGGGTGGAGCAGCAGGGCCCGCTGGTCGTGGGCCGGGACTCCCTCAAGTCGGCCCCGCGCGGCTACCCCAAGGACCACCCCCGGATCGTGCTGCTGCGCCACAAGGGCCTGGTGGCCTGGCAGGAGTGGGAGCCCGCGAAGTGGCTGGGCACCCGCGCCGCCCACACCCGGATCACCGGCTTCCTGCACGCCTCCCAGCCGCTGCGGGACTGGCTGGACGGCCACGTCGGCCCCTCCGAGCTGCCCGCCCGCTGAGAACGCGAAGAGCCCCGGTCCGCCCGGACCGGGGCTCTTCCCATCAGCCTCTTACTTCACGAACGGGTCGATCGCGCAGACCACCATCAGCAGCGACAGGTAGGTGATCGACCAGTGGAACAGCCGCATCTCCTTGAGCTTCGCGCCCACGATCCCGGCCTTGGCCCGCCCGTACAGCGCGTGCGCCTCGCGCAGCCAGGCCCCGCCCAGCAGCACCGCGGCGACCGGGTACAGCCAGCTCATGTGGCCCAGCGGCCAGACCGCCAGCGAGACCGCCACCATCACCCAGGAGTAGGCGACGACCTGCTTGCCGACGGCCACGTTGCCCTTGACGACCGGCAGCATCGGCACGCCGGCCCGCTCGTAGTCGTCGCGGACCTTCATCGACAGCACCCAGGTGTGCGGCGGCGTCCAGAAGAACACGACCAGGAACAGCATCACCGCGGCCCAGGACACCGAGTTGGTCACCGAGGACCAGCCGATCAGGACGGGCATGCAGCCGGCGATGCCGCCCCAGACGATGTTCTGCGAGGTGCGCCGCTTGAGCCCGAGCGTGTAGACGAACACGTAGAACAGCAGCGCGCCGAGCGCCAGCCAGGCCGACAGCCAGTTGACCCCGAAGCCCAGCAGAAGCGTCGAGACGACGGCGAGGACGATGCCGAACACCAGCGCCTCGCGCGGCGACACCATCCCGGTGACGATCGGACGCCGCTCGGTGCGCGACATGACCGCGTCGATGTCGCGGTCGATGTACATGTTGAGGGCGTTGGCGCCGCCGGCCGAGAGGTAGCCGCCGACGACGACCTTCAGCACCAACAGCATGTTCGGCACGCCCTGCTGGGCCAGGAACATCACCGGCACGGTGCTCATCAGCAGCAGCTCGATGATCCGCGGCTTGGTCAATGCGACGAACGCGCCGACACGGGCCCCGAACGGCCGGTGCGCAGGAGTCGCCCCGGTGACCCCGGCGGGACGGGTTTCGACGGCGGTCACTAACACCCCAACTGAAGATGAATCTTCGCAGGCGTCCACAGGAACGAAGGGTCCCGAATCGTCCGCTCTGCGCGTACCACGACACCATAGACGTTCCATATATCCCATCCGGCTCCGGGGTCCCCCGGCGAGGCGGAACGCACACCCCCGGGTGAACCGCCCGGGCGGGGCCGTCGAGCGCCTCCGCCGGGTCCGCTAGCCCGTCCTGACCACCGGAGCGGCGCGACGGCGCGAACCGGGAGAGTCTGGGACAAATCCATCCGCACCGCTCCAGTGGGAATCTGCATGCGGAATTGCCGGTTGTCCCAGCACGGAGGGTGAGCCGCACCCCGGACGGTAGGCTCGCGGACAGAAGCGGGATCTACCCTCCGTGACCGGCACCACCCAGCGTCGGGACCACAGCGCCGTGGCCGACCCGGTCCCCATTCACGGGGTCACTCTTCACAATGGAAGGAGCCCTGAGACAGGGTGAGCACTGCGCCGACGAACGCATTCGAGTGGACCGATCTGGATGAGCGCACCGTTGACACGGCGCGCGTCCTGGCCATGGACGCTGTCCAGAAGGTCGGTAACGGACACCCCGGGACGGCCATGTCGCTGGCCCCGGCCGCGTACCTGATCTTCCAGCGGTTCCTGCGCCACGACCCGACCGACCCGTCCTGGGTCGGACGCGACCGCTTCGTCCTCTCCCCCGGCCACACCAGCCTGACGCTCTACACCCAGCTCTACCTCGCCGGCTACGGCCTGGAGCTGGACGACCTGAAGGCCTTCCGCGTCGCGGGCAGCCGTACCCCCGGCCACCCCGAGCACGGCCACACCGCGGGTGTGGAGACCACCACCGGCCCGCTGGGCCAGGGCATCGCCAACGCGGTCGGCATGGCGATGGCCGCCCGCTACGAGCGCGGCCTGTTCGACCCGGAGGCCCCGGCCGGCGAGTCCCCCTTCGACCACACGGTCTGGGCGATCGTCTCCGACGGCGACCTGGAGGAGGGCATCTCCGCCGAGGCCTCGTCGCTGGCGGGCCACCAGAAGCTGGGCAACCTCGTCGCCGTCTACGACGACAACCACATCTCGATCGAGGGCGACACCGAGACCGCCTTCTCCGAGGACGTCCTCAAGCGCTACGAGGCGTACGGCTGGCACGTCCAGCGCGTCACCCCGAAGTCCAACGGCGACATCGACGTGGCCGCCCTGGCCGAGGCGCTGGCCGCGGCCAAGGCCGAGACCTCCCGCCCGTCGATGATCGCGATGCGGACGATCATCGCCTGGCCGGCCCCGGACGCCCAGAACACCGCCAAGGCCCACGGCTCCGCGCTCGGCGCCGCCGAGATCGCCGCCACCAAGAAGGTCCTGGGCTTCGACCCGGAGAAGACCTTCGAGGTCAGCGACCAGGTCATCGGGCACGCCCGCCAGGTCATCAAGCGCGGCAAGGCCGCCCGCGACCAGTGGCAGCAGGGCTTCGAGGCCTGGCGCGCCGCCAACCCGCACCGCGCGGCCGAGTTCGACCGCATCGAGGCCGGCGAGCTGCCCGAGGGCTGGAAGAAGGCCGTCCCGTCCTTCCCGGCCGGCAAGGACGTCGCCACCCGCAAGGCCTCCGGCGACACCCTCAAGGCGATCGGCGCGGTGATCCCGGAGCTGTGGGGCGGCTCGGCCGACCTCGCCGAGTCCAACCTCACCACCATCGACGAGGACAGCTCCTTCCTGCCCGAGGGCAACCCGCTGAAGTCGGCGAGCCCGTACGGCCGGACGATCCACTTCGGCATCCGCGAGCACGCCATGGGCTCGACCATGAACGGCATCGCCCTGCACGGGAAGACCCGGGTCTACGGCGGCACCTTCCTGGTCTTCGCCGACTACATGCGCCCGGCCGTCCGCCTGGCCGCGCTGATGAAGCTGCCGGTCACCTACGTCTGGACGCACGACTCGATCGGCCTCGGCGAGGACGGCCCGACCCACCAGCCGGTCGAGCACATGGCCTCGCTGCGCGCCATCCCGGGCCTGGCCATGGTCCGCCCGGCCGACGCCAACGAGACCGCCGTCGCCTGGCGCACCATCGTCGAGCGCCACACCAGCCACCCCGGCCCGGTCGGCCTGGCGCTGACCCGCCAGGGCGTCCCGACCTTCGACCGCGAGGTCTTCGGCTCCGCCGAGGGCACCGCGAAGGGCGGCTACATCCTGGCCGAGGCCTCCACCGGCGACCCGCAGGTGATCCTGCTCGGCACCGGCTCCGAGGTCCAGCTGGCCGTCCAGGCCCGCGAGGCGCTGGAGGCCGAGGGCATCGCCACCCGGGTGGTCTCGCTGCCGTCCTTCGAGTGGTTCCAGGAGCAGGACCAGGCCTACCGCGACAGCGTGCTGCCGCCGTCGGTCAAGGCCCGCGTCTCGGTCGAGGCCGGCATCGCCCAGGGCTGGCGCGAGCTGGTCGGCGACCACGGCCGGATCGTCTCGCTGGAGCACTTCGGCGCCTCCGCCGACTACAAGGTGCTGTTCGAGGAGTTCGGCATCACCACCGAGCGCGTGGTGGCCGAGGCCCACAACGCCCTGCGCTCCCTCGAGGCCGTCAACCGCTAGCGGCCCCCGGGCCGCGTGCCCGCCCGCACGCGGGCACGCGGCCCCCTCCCGACCACCCCACGAAGCAAGAACAAGGGACTGAAGCACCATGACTGACGCACTGAAGCGCCTCAGCGACGAAGGCGTTGCGATCTGGCTGGACGACCTCAGCCGCAAGCGGCTGAACTCCGGCAACCTGGCCGAACTGGTGCAGAACAAGCACGTGGTGGGCGTGACCACCAACCCGACCATCTTCCAGAAGGCCATCGCCGGCTCCGGCGACGACTCCTACGACGGCCAGCTGCGCGACCTCGCCGTCCGCAAGGTCACCACCGACGAGGCGATCCGCATGATCACCACCTCGGACGTGCGCGACGCGGCCGACGTGCTGCGCCCGGTCTACGACGCCTCCAACGGCCGCGACGGCCGGGTCTCCATCGAGGTCGACCCGCGCCTGGCGCACGAGACCGCCACCACCGTGGCCGAGGCCAAGCAGCTGTGGTGGCTGGTCGACCGCCCGAACGTCTTCATCAAGATCCCCGCCACCAAGGCCGGCCTGCCCGCGATCGCCGAGGTCATCGGCAAGGGCATCAGCGTCAACGTCACGCTGATCTTCTCGCTGGAGCGCTACAAGGCCGTCATCGACGCCTACCTGACCGGCCTGGAGACCGCCAAGGCCAAGGGCCTGGACCTCTCCCAGATCGAGTCGGTCGCCTCCTTCTTCGTCTCCCGCGTGGACACCGAGATCGACAAGCGCCTGGACAAGATCGGCGGCGAGGCGAAGGACCTGCGCTCCAAGGCCGCGCTGGCCAACGCCCGCCTCGCCTACCAGGCGTACGAGGAGGTCTTCGGCAGCGTCGACGGCAAGACCGCCGGCAGCGCCCGCTGGGCCGCCCTGGAGGCCGCCGGCGCCAAGCCGCAGCGCCCGCTGTGGGCCTCCACCGGCGTCAAGGACCCGGCCCTGCCGGACACCCTGTACGTCACCGAGCTGGTCGCCCCCGGCACCGTCAACACGATGCCCGAGGCCACCCTGGAGGCCACCGGCGACCACGGCGTGGTCACCGGCAACACGATCGTCCCCAACTACGCCGACGCCAAGGCCGTGCTGGACGCGATCGCCGCCGCCGGCGTGGACTACGACGACGTCGTCCAGCTCCTGGAGGACGAGGGCGTCGAGAAGTTCGAGCAGTCCTGGAACGAGCTGCTCGACACCGTCACCGCCTCGCTCGCCTCCTTCGCCGACGAGAAGTGACCCCTGCTCACAGCCAGCGCACGAAAGCGGAGCCCATCAAGTGAGCACTGATTTCCCCGAGTTGACTCCGGAATCGGACGCGGACGACCTCCCGCCCGCCCCCGTCAACCCGCTTCGTGACCCCTCCGACCGACGGCTCCCGCGCATCGCGGGGCCGTCCGGTCTGGTCATCTTCGGGGTCACCGGCGACCTGTCCCGCAAGAAGCTGATGCCGGCCATCTACGACCTGGCCAACCGCGGTCTGCTTCCGCCGGGCTTCTCCCTCGTCGGCTTCGCCCGCCGCGAGTGGGACGACGAGGACTTCGCCAAGGAGGTCCACGACGCCGTCCGGGACCACGCCCGCACCCCGTTCCGGGAGGAGGTCTGGCAGCAGCTCGCCAAGGGCATGCGGTTCGTCCACGGAACCTTCGACGACGACGAGGCCTTCGACAAGCTGCGCGAGACCATCGAGGAGCTGGACAAGGCCCAGGGCACCGGCGGCAACTTCGCCTTCTACCTGTCCGTCCCGCCGAAGTTCTTCCCCACGGTCGTCCAGCAGCTCAAGAAGCACGGCCTGGCCGACCCGCCGCAGGGCTCCTGGCGCCGCGCGGTCATCGAGAAGCCCTTCGGCCACGACCTGGAGAGCGCTCAGGAGCTCAACAAGGTCGTCCACGAGGTCTTCCCCCGGGACGAGGTCTTCCGGATCGACCACTACCTGGGCAAGGAGACGGTCCAGAACATCCTGGCGCTGCGCTTCGCCAACCAGATGTTCGAGCCGATCTGGAACCGGTCGTACGTCGACCACGTGCAGATCACCATGGCCGAGGACATCGGCATCGGCGGCCGGGCCGGCTACTACGACGGCATCGGCTCCGCCCGTGACGTGATCCAGAACCACCTGCTCCAGCTGATGGCGCTCACCGCCATCGAGGAGCCCGCCTCCTTCCACCCGAAGGCGCTGGTGGCCGAGAAGCTCAAGGTGCTCAGCGCCGTCAAGCTCCCGGCCGACCTCGGCCGGCACACCGTGCGCGGCCAGTACGCGGCCGGCTGGCAGGGCGGCGAGGAGGTCGTCGGCTACCTGGACGAGGACGGCATCGACCCCGACTCCAAGACCGACACCTACGCGGCCATCAAGCTGGAGATCAACAACCGCCGCTGGGCGGGCGTCCCGTTCTACCTGCGCACCGGCAAGCGCCTGGGCCGCCGGGTCACCGAGATCGCGGTCGTCTTCCAGCGCGCCCCGTACCTGCCCTTCGACTCCTACGCGACCGAGGAGCTGGGGCAGAACGCCCTGGTCATCCGGGTCCAGCCGGACGAGGGCGTGACGGTGCGGTTCGGCTCCAAGGTGCCGGGCACCTCCTTCGAGGTGCGGGACGTCACGATGGACTTCGCCTACGGCGAGTCCTTCACCGAGTCCAGCCCGGAGGCGTACGAGCGGCTCATCCTCGACGTGCTGCTCGGCGACGCCAACCTGTTCCCGCGCCACCAGGAGGTCGAGCTCTCCTGGCAGATCCTCGACCCGATCGAGAAGTACTGGGACACCCACGGCAAGCCCGCCCAGTACGCGGCGGGGACCTGGGGTCCCGTCGAGGCGGACGAGATGCTCGCACGAGACGGCAGGAGCTGGCGCCGGCCATGAAGATCGACCTCACCAACACGACGTCCAGCAAGATCAACGCCGCGCTGATGGAGGCGCGCCGGGCCCGCGGCTCGGGCGCCGCCGGCATGGTGCTCACCCTGGTGATCGTGACCGACGAGGGCAGCGCCTACGACGCCCTCAAGGCCGCCAACGACGCCTCCCGCGAGCACCCGATGCGCACCCTCGCGGTGATCAAGCGCGCCGGGCGCTCGCCCCGGGCCCGCGCCGAGACCCGGCTGGACGCCGAGATCCTGGTCGGCTCCGACGCCGGCTCCGGCGAGACGGTCGTCCTGCGGATGCACGGCGAACTCGCCGCGCACGCCCAGTCGGTGGTCCTGCCGCTGCTGCTGCCGGACGCCCCGACCGTGGTCTGGTGGCCGGACAACGCTCCGCACCACCCGGCGCAGGACCCGCTGGGCTCGATCGCCCAGCGCCGGATCACCGACGCCGTCACCGCCGAGTCCCCGGTCGGCCAGCTCGCCCAGCGCGCGCAGAGCTACACCCCGGGCGACACCGACCTGGCCTGGACCCGGGTCACCGGCTGGCGCTCGATGCTGGCCGCCGCGCTGGACCAGCGGCCGTCCACGATCGTCTCCGCGGTGGTCGAGGGCGAGTCCTACAACCCCAGCGTCGAGCTGCTCGGCCTCTGGCTGACCAACCGGCTCCAGGTGCCCGTCGAGCGGGTCGTCACCAACGGCCCCGGCATCACCGCGGTGCACCTGCGCACCAAGGACGGGGACATCACCCTGGACCGCCCGGACGGCCTGCTGGGCACGCTCTCCATGCCCGGCTCGCCGGACCGCCAGGTGGCGCTCAAGCGGCGCGAGACCTCGGAGCTGATCGCCGAGGAGCTGCGCCGCCTGGACCCGGACGACATCTACGCGACGGCCGTGCGCACGCCCGTCGACCGGCTGCACGAGCCGTCCAACGCCGAGACCGCGGCGGCCGAGCAGGTCGCCCGCGAGGTCGCGGAGGAGGCCGTCGAGGAGGCCGCCGAGGCGGCCGTGGAGCAGGCCGTGGCCAACCCGGAGCGGGTGACCGCCGGGGCGGCGGAGAAGAAGCCAGCCCGCAAGGCCGCCGGCAAGCGCACCGGCAAGGACGGCGCATGACCAACGCGACCCCGCAGCTGGTCGTCCACCGGGACAAGGAGCTGATGGCCCAGGCGGCCGCGGCCCGGCTGATCACCCGGATCGTGGACGCCCAGGCCGCCCGCGGCAGCGCCTCGGTGGTGCTCACCGGCGGGCGCAACGGCAACGCCCTGCTGGCCGCGATCGCCGCCTCCCCGGCGCGCGACGCGGTCGACTGGGGCCGGCTGGACCTCTGGTGGGGCGACGAGCGCTTCCTGCCCGCCGTCGACCCGGAGCGCAACGCCGTCCAGGCCCGCGCCGAGCTGCTGGACGCCGTCCCGCTCGACCCGGCGCGGGTGCACGAGATGCCCGCCTCGGACGGGGTGGACGGCTCGGACGTGGAGGCCGCCGCCGCCCGCTACGCCGAGGAGCTGGCGAAGGCGGCCGGGCCGGGCGACCGGCTCGGCGTCCCGGCCTTCGACGTGCTGCTGCTCGGCGTCGGCCCGGACACCCACGTCGCCTCGCTCTTCCCCGAGCACCCGGGCGTCCGGGAGACCGAGCTGACCGTGGTCGGCGTGCGCGGGGCCCCCAAGCCCCCGCCGACCCGGGTCTCGCTCACCCTCCCGGCGATCCGCACCGCCCGCGAGGTCTGGCTGCTGGCCGCCGGCGAGGACAAGGCGGGCGCGGTCGCGCTGGCCCTGTCCGGCCCCGGCGAACTCCAGGCGCCCGCCTCCGGCGCGTACGGCCGCAGCCGCACCCTGTGGCTGCTGGACCGCGCCGCCGCGGAGCGGATCCCGCCGCAGCTCTACCCGCCGGCCTCGGCCTGACCGGATCCGGCAACGCCGAAGGGCGCCACCGTCACCGACGGGGGCGCCCTTCGCGCTGTTCTGTCCGGACCGCTGCGTTCCGCTCCGGCGCTCCGCTCAGATCTCGCCGCGGAGCTTCGCCAGCGCCTCGGCCAGGATCGCCTCGCCGTCGGCGTCGGTGCGCCGCTCGCGGACGTAGGCGAGGTGGGTCTTGTACGGCTCGTTGCGCGAGGGCGCCGGCGGGTTGTGCTGGTCCTGGCCGGCCGGGAAGCCGCAGCGCGGGCAGTCCCAGGTGTCCGGGATCGCCGCTTCGGCCGCGAAGCTGGGACGGGTCTCGTGCTTGTTCGCGCACCAGAAGGAGATCCGGTTGCGCGGGGCGGACTCGCCGCGCTCCGCCTCGCCCATCGGGCCGGCCCCGACCCTGCTGCCACGGATGGCATTGCCACTTGCCACGGTCTGACTCCCTGCGTACTGGTGCGCCGACCCGCCGCGGTGCGCGTCGGTGGCGAAAGTCGTCCTAGTGTAAGCAGGAGTTAAGCCTCCGCCACCACCGCCTCCGCACCCGACCGTCCCAGGATAGGCGCTCGGGCGACGGGGCGTCAGGGTTACGTCAGACCGAGGACTTCATCAGCAGGCCGAGGACGATGATGGAGGCGAACCAGCCCAGGCCGACCACGATGGTGATGCGGTCCAGGTTGCGCTCGGCCACCGCCGAACCGCCGCCGGTGGACATCGAGCCACCGCCGAACATGTCGGACAGGCCGCCGCCCTTCCCCTTGTGCAGCAGCACCAGAAGGATCATCAGCAGACTGAAGATGATCAGGGCAATCGAGAACCCGAGAACCACGACGGGACCAACTCTCTCGTATCTTCGGCGAAGGGGCCGGGCCGCGTACGGCGGTCCGGCCCCAAAGCCTACGTTGCTGCGGCGGCGTTAGCCTACTGCCTGCTCACGGTAGCGCACGATCTTGACGAACTCGTCGGCGTCCAGCGAGGCACCGCCGACCAGGCCGCCGTCGATGTCGGGCTTGGCCATCAGGCCGGCCGCGCTCGACGACTTCACCGAACCGCCGTACAGCACCCGGACCTTGCCGGCCAGCTCGGTGTCGTACAGCTCGGCGATCCGCCCGCGGATGGCGGCGCAGACCTCCTGCGCGTCCTCCGGGGTGGCCACCTCGCCGGTGCCGATCGCCCAGACCGGCTCGTAGGCGACCACGATCGACTCGGCCTGGTGGGCCGGGACGTCGGCCAGGCCGCCGTCCAGCTGGGCCAGGGTGTACTCGACGTGGGTGCCGGCCTTGCGGATCTCCAGCGGCTCGCCGACGCACAGGATCGGGGTGACCCCGGCGCGGTAGGCGGCCTTCACCTTGGCGTTGACGATCTCCTCGTTCTCGCCGTGGTACTGGCGGCGCTCGGAGTGGCCGATCACCGCGTAGGTGCACTGGAGCTTGGCCAGCATCGGGCCGGAGACCTCGCCGGTGTAGGCCCCGCCGTCGTGCTGCGAGATGTCCTGCGAGCCGTACTTGATCTTCAGCTTGTCGCCGAAGACCAGGGTCTGCACCGAGCGCAGGTCGGTGAACGGCACCAGGACGGCGACCTCGACGGCCGCGTAGTCCTTGTCGGCCAGCGCGAAGGCCAGCTTCTGGGTGTGCTGGATGGCCTCAAGGTGGTTGAGGTTCATCTTCCAGTTGCCCGCCATCAGCGGGAGACGGTCGGTCATGTGCTGTCAGTCCTCCAGAGCGGCGAGACCGGGGAGGGTCTTGCCCTCCAGGTACTCGAGGCTGGCGCCGCCGCCAGTCGAAATGTGCCCGAACTTCGTCTCGTCGAAGCCCAGGATGCGGACGGCCGCGGCGGAGTCGCCGCCACCGACCACGGTGAACGCGTCGCTGTCGAGCAGGGCCTGCGCGACGGCCTTGGTGCCGTTCGCGTAGTCCGGGTGCTCGAAGACGCCCATCGGGCCGTTCCAGAACACGGTGCCCGCGTCGGCCAGCTTGGCCGCGTACAGCTCGCGGGTCCCGGGGCCGATGTCCAGGCCCTCCTGGTCGGCCGGGATGGCGTCCGCGGCGACGGTCGAGGGGTTCGCCGGAGCCTTGGTCTTGAGGTCCGGGAACTCGGCGGAGACCAGGACGTCGACCGGCAGCACGAACTCGACGCCGCGCGCCTCGGCCCGGGCCAGGTACTCCAGGACGGTCGGGATCTGGTCGGCCTGGAGCAGCGAGATGCCGACCTCGTGGCCCTTGGCCTTGAGGAAGGTGTACGCCATGCCGCCGCCGATCAGGATCCGGTCGGCCTTCTCCAGCAGGTTGTCGATCACGCCGAGCTTGTCGGAGACCTTGGCGCCGCCGAGCACCACCACGTACGGGCGGGCCACGTCCTCGGTGAGCTTCTTCAGCACGCCGACCTCGGTGGCGATCAGGTCGCCCGCGGCGTGCGGCAGCAGGGCCGGCAGGTCGAAGACCGAGGCGTGCTTGCGGTGCACGGCGCCGAAGCCGTCGCCCACGTACAGGTCGGCCAGCGCGGCCAGCTGCTCGGCGAAGGCCTTGCGCTCGGCGTCGTCCTTGCTGGTCTCGCCCGCGTTGAAGCGCAGGTTCTCCAGCAGCGCGACCTCGCCGTTCGCCAGCGCGGCGACGGTGGCCGCGGCGCTGTCACCGACGGTGTCGGTGGCGAAGGCGACGCCCTTGCCGAGGATCTCGCCGAGGCGCTCGGCCGCCGGGGCGAGCGAGAACTGCGGGTCCGGCGCGCCCTTGGGACGGCCGAGGTGCGAGGCGACGACCACCTTCGCGCCGGCCGCGGCCAGCTTGGCGATGGTCGGCGCGACGGCGCGGATGCGGCCGTCGTCGGTGATCGTGCGGCCGTCCAGCGGCACGTTCAGGTCGGCGCGCACGAAGACGCGCTTGCCTTCGACACCGGCTTCGATGAGCTCTTCGATGGTCTTCACGGGGATTCGGATTCTCCTGGGGAGATGGTTGATGCGCAGTGAGGCGGCACGGCGCAGGGGCCGCCTGAGAAGTCCTTGAGCGCGGAACGAGGGCCCGGTCGGCACCGTACGCCGACCAGGCCCTCGCCCCTACATCACGTCAGCTCCCGCGAGGTCAGAGCTGCCCGCCGACGAGGCCGACCAGGTCGACCACGCGGTTCGAGTAGCCCCACTCGTTGTCGTACCAGCCGAGCACCTTGACCTGGTTGCCCTGGACCATGGTCAGCTGCGAGTCGAAGATGCAGGAGTGCGGGTCGTTCACGATGTCCGAGGAGACGATCGGGTCCTCGGTGTAGGCCAGGATGCCCTTGAGCGGGCCCTCCTGGGCGGCCTTCTGGAAGGCCGCGTTGACCTCGTCCTTGGTGACCTCGCGCTCGAGGGTCACGACCAGGTCGGTGATGGAGCCGGTCGGGACCGGGACGCGCAGCGAGGTGCCGTCCAGCTTGCCCTTCAGCTCCGGCAGGACCAGGGCGGTCGCCTTGGCGGCACCGGTCGAGGTCGGGATGATGTTCTGCGAGGCCGCACGAGCACGGCGCAGGTCCTTGTGCGGGAAGTCCAGGGTCACCTGGTCGTTGGTGAACGCGTGGACGGTGGTCATCAGACCCTTGACGATGCCGAAGCTCTCGTTCAGGACCTTCGCCATCGGCGCCACGCAGTTGGTGGTGCACGAGGCGTTGGAGATGACGTGGTGGTTGGCGGCGTCGTACTTCTCGTCGTTGACACCCAGGACGATGGTGACGTCCTCGTCGGTGGCGGGCGCCGAGATGATGACCTTCTTCGCGCCGGCGGCGAGGTGCTTCTTCGCGGCCTCGGCCTTGGTGAAGATGCCGGTGGACTCGACGACGATGTCGGCGCCCAGGGCAGCCCACGGGAGGTTCGCGGGGTCACGCTCGGCGGTCACCTTGAAGGTGTGGCCGTCGACGGTGATGCTGTCCTCGGTGTGCGAGACCTCGGCCTGGAGGGTACCCAGGGTGGTGTCGTACTTGAGCAGGTGAGCCAGGGTCTTCGTGTCGGTGAGGTCGTTGACACCGACGATCTCGATGTCCGCGCCCTGAGCCTTGACCGCGCGGAAGAAGTTGCGGCCGATGCGGCCGAAGCCGTTGATGCCTACCCGGATCGTCACGAACCGATCTCCTCGTTAGGTACGCCGGGCGCGAGGCCCGGCGGGGGTGAGATTTGGGAAGTCCCCGACCGCCTACGACCCTACCCCTCCGGGGCCTGGGACGGCACATCGCGCCGCCTGGTGAGACCGGGCGTGGCGTGCCCCAAACCCCATTTCAGGCCGTCCGGCCCTGGCCCGCCGGGCAGTTGGTCCCAGCTCAGTGGTCTCTACCAATTCGGGAGTGTCGCGGCTGTCCGGAAACGACCGCGGCCGGCGCCCGGGGGTCCGGGCACCGGCCTTCGTGATCACGGGGTGTGACCGTGGGCGTCAGTTCATCGCCATCTCGTCGGTGAGGCTCGCCTCGGTGCTGGGCAGGCCCAGCTCGGAGGCCCGCTTGTCGGCCATCGCCAGCAGGCGGCGGATCCGGCCGGCCACCGCGTCCTTGGTCAGCGGCGGGTCGGCGAGCGCGCCCAGCTCCTCCAGCGAGGCCTGCTTGTGCTGCATCCGCAGCTGGCCGGCCGCGGCCAGGTGCTCGGGCACCTCGTCGCCGAGGATCTCCAGCGCGCGGGCCACCCGGGCGCCGGCCGCCACCGCGGCGCGGGCCGAGCGGCGCAGGTTGGCGTCGTCGAAGTTGGCCAGCCGGTTGGCGGTGGCGCGCACCTCGCGCCGCATCCGGCGCTCCTCCCAGGCGAGCACCGACTCGTGCGCGCCGAGCCGGGTCAGCAGGGCGCCGATCGCGTCGCCGTCGCGGATCACCACCCGGTCCACGCCGCGCACCTCGCGGGCCTTGGCCGGGATGCCGAGCCGGCGGGCGGCGCCGACCAGGGCGAGGGCGGCCTCGGAGCCGGGGCAGGTGATCTCCAGCGAGGAGGAGCGGCCCGGCTCGGTGAGCGAGCCGTGCGCCAGGAAGGCCCCGCGCCAGGCCGCCTCGGCGTCGCAGGTGGCCCCGGAGACGACTGCCGGGGGCAGGCCCCGGATCGGGCGTCCGCGGCCGTCCACGAGCCCGGTCTGGCGCGCGAGCAGCTCGCCGTCCTTGACGACCCTGACCACGAAGCGGCTGCCGCGGCGCAGCCCGCCGGGGGCCATCACCACCAGGTCGGAGGAGTGCCCGAAGATCTCCAGCAGGTCCTTGCGCAGCCGCCGTGCCGCCGCTCCGGTGTCGAGCTCCGCCTCGATCACGATGCGGCCGCTCACGATGTGCAGCCCGCCCGCGAACCGCAGGATCGCCGACACCTCCGCCTTGCGACAGCAGGCCCGGGTGACCGGGAGCCGGCTGATCTCGTCCTTCACCGCTGGAGTCATCGCCATGGCCCGATCCTTCCATGTGTCCGGAAAATCCGGTCGTACGCTGCCGCCAACAGCTCGGGGTCGTGTCGCGGCGTCCCGTCGGTGCGGGCCACCGAGCCGAGCACCAGAGCCGCGCCCATCCGTTCGGCGGCCTTCGCCAGGCCGTCCAGGTCGGCCTGGCCGAAGGCCCCGCCGGTGACGGCGCGCTCGTCCACCAGGATCGCATCCACCGCGAGGTTCGGAGCGTGGTCGGCGATGACCTCCAGGTGGCGCTGCGGGGTGAAGCCCTCGGTCTCCCCGGGCTGGGGGGCCAGGTTCAGGGTGAGCAGGCGGCGGGCGCGGGTCTCGGTGAGCGCCGCGGCCAGTTCGGGCACCAGCAGGTGCGGCAGCACGCTGGTGAACCAGGAGCCGGGGCCGAGCACCACCCAGTCCGCCTCCCGGACGGCGGTGACCGCCTCCGGGACGGCGGGCGGCTCGTCCGGCAGCAGCCGGATCGACTGCACGGTGCCCGGGGTGACCGCGACGTCGGCCTGGCCGCGGACGGCCGTGACCTCGCCGGGGCGCGCCGGGTCGTGGCCGCGGACGGTCGCCTCGATGTCCAGCGGCACCGCCGACATCGGCAGCACCCGGCCCTGCACGTTGAGCAGCCGGCCGACCCAGTCCAGCGCCGCGACCGGGTCGCCCAGCTTCTCCCAGAGCGCGACGATCAGCAGGTTGCCGACGGCGTGGCCGCCGAGCTCGCCGTTGCCGGTGAAGCGCTGCTGGATCACCTCGGACCAGGTGCGGCCCCAGTCGTCGTCCCCGCACAGCGCGGCCAGCGCCTTGCGCAGGTCGCCCGGGGGCAGCACGCCCAGCTCCTCGCGCAGCCGGCCGCTGGAGCCGCCGTCGTCGGCGACGGTGACCACGGCGGTGAGGTCGCTGGTGAGCCGGCGCAGCGCGGACAGCGAGGCCGACAGGCCCTGCCCGCCGCCGAGCGCGGTGATCCTCGGGGCCGGGTTGGCGCGGGCGGGACTGCTGCGCGGACGGCCCGGCGCCGTGGGCCGGGCCGGGCTGCCCGCCCGGTCACCGGTCCTGCTCTGCGGCTGCCGCCCGGGCACGTATCCCGCCACACTCACCTCGCGTTCCTCGGCCCGCCGACCACTCCGCCGGCGGGCCCGGCAGGGCGGCGGCGGTTACTCCCGTCCCATGTCACGGTGGACGAGCACCGTCTCGACTCCGTCGGCGATGAGACGCTTGGTCAGACGCTCGGACATGGCGACGCTTCGGTGCTTGCCACCGGTGCAGCCTACGGCAAGCGTCATGTAGCGCTTCCCCTCGCGGCGGTATCCCTCGGTGATGATGCGCAGCAGCTGGGCGTAGCCGTCCAGGAACTCGTTGGCTCCGGGCTGCTGGAAGACGTAGCCGGCGACGTCCGCGTCGGTGCCGGTACGGGCCCGCAGTTCGGGCACCCAGTGCGGGTTGGGCAGGAAGCGGCAGTCCACCACGAGGTCGGCGTCGACCGGCAAGCCGTACTTGAAGCCGAAGGACATCACGGTGGCGCGCAGCTCGGGCTCGTCGTGGTCGGCGAACTGGGCGTCCAGCTTGGCGCGCAGCTGGTGCACGTTGAGGTTGGAGGTGTCGATCACCAGGTCGGCCTCGCCGCGCAGGTCGCGCAGCAGGTCGCGCTCCAGGGCGATGCCGTCCACGATCCGGCCGTCGGCCTGCAGCGGGTGCGGGCGGCGGACGCTCTCGAAGCGGCGCACCAGCGCCTCGTCGGAGGAGTCCAGGAAGACGACCCGCAGCCGGACGCCGCGCTTCTCCAGCTCGTCCAGCGAGGTGAGCAGGTCGTCGAAGAACTGCCGGCCGCGGACGTCCACGACCACGCCGATCCGGGCGACGTTGCCCTGGGAACGGGCGCCCAGGTCGACCATGGTCGGGATCAGGGCCGGCGGCAGGTTGTCCACCACGAACCAGCCGAGGTCCTCCAGGCACTTGGCGGCGGTGGAGCGGCCGGCTCCGGACATACCGGAGATGATCACCAGCTCCGGCGCGTTCTCGGCCACGTCTGACACGGTCACTTCGGTTCCCCGCTCTCGGTCTTTCTGCTGGGGAGTACGCGTACGGCTCGGCCGCCCTTCCCCGGCCCGGGCAGGCGGGCGGGGCCGGGGCACACCGGCTGACGGGCGGCGTCGGCCGTCATGGCGTCTCCTGGGATGGTGCGGTCTGGGGTGCTGCGGCCACCGGCCCGGCGGCCTGCTCGGCCCCGTCCTCGATGATCTCGCCGGTCGCGGTGTTGACCGCGGGTGCGGCGGGTGTACGGGACGACAACGCCTCCGCAACAGTCTGCGCGGTGCGGCGTCCGATGCCGGGTACCTCGCAGAGCTCGTCCACGGTGGCGGCCCGGAGCTTCTTCAGCGAACCGAAGTGCTTGAGCAGCGCCCGGCGGCGAGTCTCGCCGAGGCCCGGGACGGAGTCCAGTTCCCCGGCGGTGAGTCGCTTGGAACGCTTGTTGCGCTGATAGCTGATCGCGAAGCGGTGCGCCTCGTCGCGGACCCGCTGGAGCAGGTAGAGGCCCTCGCTGGAGCGGGGCAGCACCACCGGGTCGTCCTCGCCGGGCAGCCAGACCTCCTCAAGGCGCTTGGCCAGGCCGCACAGCGCGACGTCGTCGATGCCGAGTTCGTCCAGGGCGCGCCTGGCGGCGGCGACCTGCGGCTGGCCGCCGTCGACGACCAGCAGCTGGGGCGGGTAGGCGAAGCGCTTGGGGCGGCCCTCCTCGTCCCGGGTGCCGCCGGCGCCGGTGTCGGGGTCGTCCTCCTCGGGGACGGCCCACTCGCCGGTCTGCTCGCGCTCCTGGAGGTAGCGGCGGAAGCGCCGGCTGATCACCTCGTGCATCGAGCGGACGTCGTCCTGGCCCTCGAAGCCCCTGATCTGGAAGCGCCGGTACTCGCTCTTGCGGGCCAGGCCGTCCTCGAAGACGACCATCGAGGCGACCACGTCCTCGCCCTGGAGGTGGGAGATGTCGTAGCACTCGATGCGCAGCGGGACGGAGTCCAGCTCCAGCGCGTCGGCGATCTCCTGGAGGGCGCGGCTGCGGGTGGTGAGGTCGGAGGCGCGCTTGGTCTTGTGCAGCGCCAGCGCCTGCTGGGCGTTGCGCTGCACGGTGGCCATCAGGTCCTTCTTGTCCCCGCGCTGGGGCACGCGCAGGTCGACCTGGCTGCCGCGCAGGCCGCCGAGCCACTCGCGGACCGGCTCCGCGGGCTCCGGCAGGGCGGGGACGAGCACCTCGCGCGGGACGGACTCGCCGCCGCCGTAGAGCTGCTGGAGGGCGTGCTCGACCAGGCCCGCGGTGTCGACGTCCTCGACCTTGTCGGTGACCCAGCCGCGCTGGCCGCGCACCCGGCCGCCGCGGACGTGGAAGATCTGCACGGCGGCCTCGAGTTCGTCCTCGGCCAGGGCCAGCAGGTCGGCGTCGGTGGCGTCGGCCAGCACGATGGCGTTCTTCTCCATCGCGCGCTTGAGGGCGCCGATGTCGTCCCGCAGCCGGGCCGCCTTCTCGTACTCCAGCTCGGCCGCGGCCTCCCGCATCTCGTCTTCCAGCCGGCGCAGGTAGTTGCCGGTGCGCCCGGCCATGAAGTCGCAGAAGTCCTCGGCCAGCGCGCGGTGTTCGTCCGCCGAGACCTTGCCGACGCAGGGCGCGGCGCACTTGCCGATGTAGCCGAGCAGGCAGGGCCGGCCGACCTGGCGGGCGCGCTTGAAGACGCCGTTGGAGCAGGTGCGGACGGGGAAGACGCGCAGCAGCAGGTCGACCGTCTCGCGGATCGCCCAGGCGTGCCCGTACGGGCCGAAGTAGCGCACGCCCTTCTTGTGCGCCCCGCGCATCACCTGGACCCGCGGGTACTCCTCGTTCAGGGTGACGGCGAGCTCCGGATAGCTCTTGTCGTCGCGGTACTTGACGTTGAACCGCGGGTCGTACTCCTTGATCCAGGAGTACTCCAGCTGGAGCGCCTCGACCTCGGTGGCGACCACCGTCCACTCCACCGAGGCGGCGGTGGTGACCATGGTCGCGGTGCGCGGGTGCAGGCCGGCCAGGTCCTGGAAGTAGGACGACAGGCGCGGCCGCAGGCTCTTGGCCTTGCCGACGTAGATGACCCGGCCGTGGGCGTCGCGGAACTTGTAGACGCCGGGGGAGGTCGGGATCGCACCGGGCGCCGGGCGGTAGGTGCTCGGGTCAGCCATGGGTCCACCGTACCGAGTGGGGTCGGGGCCGCGGGGCGGAGATCGTCAGGGGGGACCGTGGCGGTCGGGAGGCGCTCAACTCGGTCAGCTCGGGGTCACCTTGAGGTTGCCGGCCTCGACCGTGACGGTGTAGGCGGGCAGCGGGGAGGAGGCCGGTCCGTCCTGCACCGCGCCGTCGGTGATGGCGAACCGGCTCCCGTGGCAGGGGCACTGGATCTGGTTGTTCTTGACCTGGTCCACGAGGCAGCCGGCGTGGGTGCACCGGGCGTTGAACGCCTTGTACTGGCCGGCGGTGGGCTGGGTCACCACGATCTTCTGCTCCCGGAAGACCTTGCCGCCGCCCTCCGGCACGGCCGAGGCCGGGCCGAGGTCGACCGGGCCCTTGGGGGCGCTGCCGCTGGAGGACGAGGAGCTGCACCCGGTGACCGCCACGGTGCCGCCGGCCGCCAGGACGGCCGCGGCCCCGCAGAGCACGGTGCGGCGGGAGGCGGTGGGGCTGGTCTCGGGGGCCTCGGACATCGGTGCGCTCCTACGGGTACGGCTGTTGCGGGGACCACGGAAGTCTATGTCGCGCCCACCCCGCCGCTCCCGGGAGTCCCCGGGTGCGGCGGGGTGGGCGGACGGGGCTACTTCTTCGCGGCGGCCGCGCGCTTGCGCGGCGCCTTCTTCGCCGGGGCGGCGGCCGGGGCGTCCGCGAAACCGGCCGGCAGGATGTCCCGCAGGAACTTGCCGGTGTGGCTCTCCGGGACGGCGGCGATCTGCTCCGGGGTGCCCTCGGCGACCACCGTGCCGCCGCCGGAGCCGCCCTCGGGGCCCATGTCGACGATCCAGTCGGCGGTCTTGATCACATCGAGGTTGTGCTCGATGACGATCACCGTGTTGCCCTTCTCCACCAGCCCGCTGAGCACCTTGATCAGCTTGCTGATGTCCTCGAAGTGCAGGCCGGTGGTGGGCTCGTCCAGCACGTAGACCGTCCGCCCGGTGGAGCGCTTCTGGAGCTCCGAGGCGAGCTTGACGCGCTGCGCCTCGCCGCCGGAGAGCGTCGGCGCCGACTGGCCGAGCCGGACGTAGCCGAGGCCGACGTCGTTGAGCGTGCGCAGGTGCCGGGCGATCGCCGGGACGGCCTCGAAGAAGCCCAGCGCCTCCTCGATCGGCATGTCCAGCACCTCGGCGATGGACTTGCCCTTGTAGTGGACCTCCAGCGTCTCCCGGTTGTACCGGGCGCCGTGGCAGACCTCGCACGGCACGTAGACGTCCGGCAGGAAGTTCATCTCGATCTTGATGGTGCCGTCGCCCGAGCAGTTCTCGCAGCGGCCGCCCTTGACGTTGAAGGAGAACCGGCCGGGCAGGTAGCCGCGGACCTTGGCCTCCTGCGTCTCCGCGAAGAGCCGGCGGACGTGGTCGAACACCCCGGTGTAGGTGGCCGGGTTGGAGCGCGGGGTGCGGCCGATCGGCGACTGGTCGACGTGCACCACCTTGTCCACCTGGTCGGTGCCGGTGATCCGGGTGTGCCGGCCGGGCACGCTGCGGGCGCCGTTCAGCTCCCGGGCGAGGTGGGTGTACAGGATGTCGTTGACCAGCGTCGACTTGCCGGAGCCGGAGACGCCGGTGATCGCGGTGAAGGTGCCGAGCGGGAAGCCGACCGTGACGTCCTTGAGGTTGTGCTCGCGGGCGCCGTGGACCGTCAGCTGGCGCTTCTTGTCCCGCTCGCGGCGGGTGGCCGGGATCGGGATGGACCGCTTGCCGGAGAGGTACTGGCCGGTCAGCGACTCCTTGTTGGTGAGCAGCTGCTTCAGCGAACCGGAGTGCACCACCTTGCCGCCGTGCTCGCCGGCGCCCGGGCCGATGTCGACCACCCAGTCCGCCGTCTTGATGGTGTCCTCGTCGTGCTCGACGACGATCAGGGTGTTGCCGATGTCGCGCAGCCGCACCAGCGTCTCGATCAGCCGGTGGTTGTCCCGCTGGTGCAGGCCGATGGACGGCTCGTCCAGCACGTACAGCACGCCGACCAGGCCGGAGCCGATCTGGGTGGCCAGCCGGATGCGCTGGGCCTCGCCGCCGGACAGGGTGCCGGCCGCGCGGTCGAGCGAGAGGTAGTCCAGGCCGACGTCGACCAGGAAGCGCAGCCGCTCGTTGACCTCCTTGAGGACCCGCTCGGCGATCTGCTTGTCCCGGGCGTTGAGCCGCATCGCGCCGAGGAACTCGGAGCAGTCGCTGATCGACATCGAGGAGACGTCGGCGATCGACCTGCCCTCGACGGTGACCGCGAGGACCACCGGCTTGAGCCGGGTGCCCTGGCACGTCGGGCAGGGCACCTCGCGCATGTAGCCCTCGAAGCGCTCGCGGCTGCTGTCGCTCTCCGCCTCGGTGTGCCGGCGCTGGATGAACGGGATCGCGCCCTCGAAGCCGGTGCTGTACGAGCGCTCGCGGCCGAAGCGGTTGCGGTAGCGGACCTCCACCTGGTGCTTGTGCCCGTACAGCAGCGCCTTCTTCGCGCGGGCGGGCAGCCCGGCCCAGGGGATGTCGGTGCGGAAGCCGAGCTCCCCGGCCAGCGCGTCGATCAGGCGCTGGAAGTACTCCTTGGCGTGCCCGGCCGACCACGGGTGGATCGCGCCCTCGTCCAGCGAGCGCTCGACGTCGGGCACGACCAGCTCCGGGTCGACCTCCATCCGGTTGCCCAGGCCCGAGCAGTCCGGGCAGGCGCCGAACGGCGAGTTGAAGGAGAACGAGCGCGGCTCCAGCTCCTCGAACGACACGTCGTCGTACGGGCAGTAGAGGTGCTCGGAGTACATCCGCTCGCGCTCCGGGTCGTCCTCGGGGAGGTCGACGAAGTCGAGCACGACCATGCCGCCGGACAGCCGCAGGGCCGTCTCCACCGAGTCGGTGAGCCGCCGCTTGGCGCTGTCCTTCACGGTCAGGCGGTCGATGACCACCTCGATGGTGTGCTTCTCCTGCTTCTTGAGCTTCGGCGGCTCGGCGAGCTGGATCGTCCCCCCGTCGACCCGGGCGCGGGAGTAGCCCTTGGACTGGAGGTCGGCGAAGAGGTCGACGAACTCGCCCTTGCGCTCGCGCACCACCGGGCTGAGCACCTGGAACCGGGTGCCCTCGGCGAGCTCCAGCACCTTGTCCACGATCGCCTGCGGCGACTGCTTGGCGATCGGGCGGCCGCAGTGCGGACAGTGCGGCTTGCCGATCCGGGCGAACAGCAGGCGCAGGTAGTCGTAGACCTCGGTGATGGTGCCGACGGTCGAACGGGGGTTGCGGTTGGTGGACTTCTGGTCGATCGAGACGGCCGGGGAGAGGCCCTCGATGAAGTCCACGTCGGGCTTGTCCATCTGCCCGAGGAACTGACGGGCGTAGGAGGACAGCGACTCGACGTAGCGGCGCTGGCCCTCGGCGAAGATCGTGTCGAAGGCGAGCGAGGACTTGCCGGAGCCGGAGAGGCCCGTGAAGACGATGAGGGAGTCGCGGGGCAGGTCGAGCGAGACGTTCTTGAGGTTGTGCTCGCGAGCACCGCGGACGATGAGGCGGTCGGCCACTGCTTCTGGCGCCTTTCTCCGGGGCGAGAGGGCTTGCGTTGGGATGTGCTGCTTCTTCCAGGATGCGGCAGCCAGCCTATAGCTCAGACGTTCGAATATCGACCTTGTCCAGCCGGGACCACCCGAACGAGTGAGGCCACCCCCCGGGCCGTCCGTACCCGCACGGTGCGCGTACCCGAAAACCCCCTGCTCAGGGCCCGGATTCGGCGGTAGCGTCACCTGGTCAACGAGCGAAGCCCGCTCCGGGCAACGCCCCGTTCCGCACGGAAGGCAGATTCGATGACCGACCCGAGGTCCGCCGCCGACTCCTGGCTCGGCCAGGTCGAGGAGAGCACCGGGCGCCTGCTGCGCACCGTCGCCGGGCTGAAGCCCGACGCCGTCGCCGAGCCCTCCGCCCTCCCCGGCTGGACGAAGGGCCACGTGCTGGCCCACCTCGCCCGCAACGCCGACTCCCTGGTCAACCTGCTGACCGGCGCCCGCACCGGCACCGACGTCCCGCAGTACGCCAGCCACGAGGCCCGCGACCAGGACATCGAGCGCGACGCGCCCCGCCCGCTCGACGCCCACCTCGCCGACCTGCGCGCGTCCCACGAGCGCTTCCTGGCCGCCGCCGCGCAGCTGACCGACGACGCCTGGGCGGCGTCCGTCAAGCACCGCTTCGGCTACGTCTTCCCGGCCCACCAGATCCCGCACAAGCGCCTGCTGGAGCTGGAGTACCACCACGTCGACCTGGCCGCCGGCCACACCCCGGCGGACTGGCCGGAGGACTTCGCCGTCGCCCAGTTCCGCAAGCTCGCCGCCGGCCTGGCCGGGGAGGCCGGCCTGCCCGCCGTCGAGCTGGTCGCCGACGACACCGACGACCGCGCCGTCATCGGCACCGGCGAGCCCGCCCTCACCGTCCGGGGCCCCGTCCGCGCCCTCACCGCCTGGCTCTCCGGCCGCTCCGCCGGCGACGCCCTGCACCGCACCCCCGACACCGCCCTGCCCCCGCTTCCCCCCATGGGCTGACGGCGCGAGGATGATGCCAGGGAGATCCACACGACGAGGAGCAGACGGATGACGTACCACGGAGCGGTCAAGGTCGGCGGACCGCCGGACGTGCGGGAACTGGCCCACCTGATCATCACCAAGGTGGCCGTCGGCCCGTACGACAACAACGCCTACCTGCTGCGCTGCCGGGCCACCGACGAACAGCTCCTGATCGACGCGGCCGCCGACGCGCCGGTGCTGCTGGAGACCGTCGGGGACGACCTCGAGACGGTGGTCACCACCCACCGCCACCACGACCACTGGGGCGCGCTGGCCGAGGTGGTCGCCACCACCGGTGCCCGGACGGCCGCCGGCGAGCACGACGCCGAGGGCATCGACGTCCCCACCGAGCTGCTGCTCGCGGACGGCGACACGCTCCGGGTCGGCGAGGTGGAGCTCACCGTCCGGCACCTGGTCGGCCACACCCCGGGCGCCATCGTGCTCGTCTACGACGACCCGCAGGGCCACCAGCACGTCTTCACCGGCGACTGCCTCTTCCCGGGCGGCGTCGGCAACACCTGGGGCGACCCGGAGGCCTTCCGGACCCTCTACCGGGACGTCACCGAGAAGATCTTCGACGCCCTCCCCGACGAGGCCTGGGTCTACCCCGGCCACGGCTCCGACACCACCGTCGGCGCCGAGCGCCCGCACCTCGACGAGTGGCGCGAGCGCGGCTGGTAGCCCTCCCCCGCCGCACGGCCGAGGCCCCCGTGACCGTCTCCGGTCGCGGGGGCCTCGGCGGTGCCCGGCGCCGTGCGGCGCACGAACGTCAGGCGTCAGGCGTCAGGCGTCAGGCGTCAGGCGTCGAGCTTCTCGTGCTCGGCGGACTCGGCCTTCTTCGCGGCCCGCAGGCTGGTGAAGGTGGTGACCGCCAGGACGACCACGATGAAGCCCAGCGAGAACGGGATGCCGATCTCCGGGGCCCAGGTCGCGCCCGCCTCGTGCGCGGCGTGCAGCACCAGCTTCACGCCGATGAAGCCGAGGATCACCGACAGGCCGTACGACAGGTGGACCAGCTTCTTCAGCAGGCCGCCGATCAGGAAGTACAGCTGGCGCAGCCCCATCAGGGCGAAGGCGTTGGCGGTGAAGACGATGTACGGGTCCTGGGTCAGGCCGAAGATCGCCGGGATCGAGTCCAGCGCGAACAGCACGTCGGTGGTGCCGATCGCCAGCATGACGACCAGCATCGGGGTGATCAGCCGGCGGCCGTTCTCCCGGACGAACAGCTTGGTGCCGCGGTAGTCCTCGGTGGCCGGGAAGCGGCGGGTGATCGACTTGAGGACGCGGTTCTCCTCGAACTCCTCGTCGCCCTCGTCCTCGGCGCGGGCCTCCTTGATCAGCTTCCAGGCCGTCCAGATCAGGAAGGCGCCGAAGATGAAGAACACCCAGGAGAACTCGGCGACCAGCGCGGCGCCGCCGGCGATGAACACCGCCCGGAGCACCAGCGCGATGATCACACCGAACATCAGCACGCGCTGCTGGTAGATCCTGGGCACCGCGAACTTGCCCATGATCAGGATGAACACGAAGAGGTTGTCGACACTGAGCGACTTCTCGGTGATGTAGCCGGCGAAGAACTCGCCCGCCGGCTCCCCACCGGAGTGCCACCAGAGGAAGCCGCCGAAGAGCACCGCCAGGGCGACCCAGACGGCCGTCCAGATCCCGGCCTCCTTGATCGAGACCTCGTGCGGCTTGCGCCCTCCGATGAAGAAGTCCGCCACGACCAGTGCGATCAGCACCAGGATCGTGGAAACCCACATGGTTACGGAAACGTCCACTACTGCTCCTCCGGCAGGTAGGCGAGACAGTCATCGTCACTGCCGGAGGTCTCTTCCGCCCGTCGGGCCAGCGCCCCGGGGTGCCACGACGGGCACCCGTGATGACGGGGTCGGCTGTCGAGGAATACTCCCCTCCGCTGCCAACGAGAGTAACAGCAATCCCAAGGAAAGGTAAAGAAGGTAAAGAACCGCGCGGAGCGGGCTGCTGGAACGGCTACGCGGCCGGCTACAGGAACGGCTCGATCGCCGGCAGCAGGTCCTGGAAGGTCCGCCCCTTGGCCGGCGCGCCGATCGCCTGCATCTCCCAGCCGCCGTCGCCGTCCCGGACCACCTTGGCCATGATCTGCCCGGTGTGCGGCCCGCCGCCCGCCAGCTCGTAGCGGGCCAGCTCCAGCCCGGTGGCCTCGTCCACCAGCCGGCAGTGCGCCCGCTGCACCTCGGCGAAGGTCTGCCCGGTGTACGAGCTCACCGTGAACACCACCTGGGTGATGTTCACGGGCACGTGCACCAGGTCGACCAGGATCGCCTCGTCGTCCTCGGCCCCGGAACCGCCCTCCAGGTTGTCTCCGGTGTGCCGCACGGAGCCGTCGTTGCTCTCCAGGTGCGAGAAGAACACCACGTCGGACGGGGTCCGCTCGGCGTACAGCAGCGCCGAGGCGTCCAGGTCGATCTTCCGGGTGCGGCTGCCGAACAGCCCGCGCTTGGGGGCGGCCTGCCAGCCGAGGCCCATCCGGACCACGGTCAGGGCGCCGCCCTGCCCCTTCTGGAGGCTGACCCGCTGCCCCTTGGCCAGGTTCACCGACACGACGTTGTCCTCTCTGCCGGCCGCGCGGTCACAGCCGAGCGGCTCCACGGTGGAACACCCCGTCGCCGTCCCCCGGCTGAGGCCCCCTCTGCGTACGGCCCGCAAACCCCGTCCCGAGGGCACGATGCCGCAGGCCAGCCTAGGGCCTGCGGCACCCCGGGCTCCCCCGGGTCTGCCCGTTTGTGGCAAGGCTGAGACACCCGCGGACTTGACCGGTGTCATTCCGGCCAGGCCCGGCGCCGTACGGGTGCGCCCCGCGGGTGCGCCCCCGCGGGTGCGGCTACGCCACTCCGGCCTCGCGCATCTGCCGCAGTTCCCGCTTCAGCTCCTTGACCTCGTCGCGCAGCCGGGCCGCGACCTCGAACTGGAGGTCGGCGGCGGCCGTGTGCATCCGGTCGGTCATCTCCTGGATCAGGTCCGCCAGTTCGGCGGCCGGCAGGGACTTGGCCGGCTTGCGCTCCGCCCCCAGCGCCGGGACCGGGGCCTTGCCCTTGCCCTGGTTCCGGTAGCCGGTGGAGAGCAGCTCGTCGGTGTCCACGTCCTCGCGGGCGAGGGTGTCCAGGATGTCGCCGATCTTCTTGCGCAGCGGCTGCGGGTCGATCCCGTGCTCCTTGTTGTAGGCCTGCTGCACGGCCCGGCGGCGGTTGGTCTCGTCGATGGCCTTCTCCATCGCGGGGGTGATCTTGTCCGCGTACATGTGGACCTGGCCGGAGACGTTGCGGGCCGCACGGCCGATCGTCTGGATCAGCGAGGTGCCGGAGCGCAGGAAGCCCTCCTTGTCCGCGTCCAGGATCGCCACCAGCGACACCTCGGGCAGGTCCAGGCCCTCGCGCAGCAGGTTGATGCCGACCAGCACGTCGTACCGGCCCGCCCGCAGCTCGCGCAGCAGCTCCACCCGGCGCAGGGTGTCCACGTCGCTGTGCAGGTACCGGACCCGGATGTCCAGGCCGAGCATGTAGTCGGTGAGGTCCTCGGCCATCTTCTTGGTCAGCGTGGTGACCAGGACGCGCTCGTCCCGCTCGACCCGCTTGCGGACCTCGTGCACCAGGTCGTCGATCTGGCCCTCGGTCGGCTTGACGATCACCTCGGGGTCGATCAGGCCGGTCGGGCGGATGATCTGCTCGACCTGGCCGTCCCCGCGCGACAGCTCGTACGGGCCGGGCGTCGCCGACAGGTAGACCGTCTGGTCCGTCCGCTCCAGGAACTCCTCCCACTTCAGCGGGCGGTTGTCCATCGCGGACGGCAGCCGGAAGCCGTGCTCGACCAGGGTGCGCTTGCGCGAGGCGTCGCCCTCGTACATCGCGCCGATCTGCGGGACGGTGACGTGCGACTCGTCGATGACCAGGAGGAAGTCCTCCGGGAAGTAGTCGAGCAGGGTGTTCGGCGGGGAGCCGGGCTCGCGGCCGTCGAAGTGCATCGAGTAGTTCTCGACGCCCGAGCAGGTGCCGATCTGGCGCAGCATCTCGATGTCGTAGGTGGTGCGCATCCGCAGCCGCTGGGCCTCCAGCAGCTTGCCCTGCTTCTCCAGCTTCGCGAGCGTCAGCGCCAGCTCCGCCTCGATGCCGTTGACCGCGCGCTCCATCCGCTCGGGGCCGGCCACGTAGTGCGAGGCGGGGAAGACGTGGACCGAGTCGTCCTGGCTGATGATCTCGCCGGTGAGCGGGTGCAGGGTGTACAGCGCCTCGATCTCGTCGCCGAACATCTCGATCCGGACGGCGAGCTCCTCGTAGACCGGGAAGATCTCGATGGTGTCGCCGCGGACCCGGAAGGTGCCGCGGGTGAAGGCCACGTCGTTGCGGGCGTACTGGATGTCGACGAAGCGGCGCAGCAGCTCGTCCCGGTCGATCTCCTCGCCGACCTTGAGCCGCACCATCCGGTCCACGTACTCCTGCGGGGTGCCGAGGCCGTAGATGCAGGAGACCGAGGCCACCACCACCACGTCCCGGCGGGTGAGCAGCGAGTTGGTCGCCGAGTGGCGCAGCCGCTCGACCTCCTCGTTGATCGAGGAGTCCTTCTCGATGTAGGTGTCCGTCTGCGGGACGTACGCCTCGGGCTGGTAGTAGTCGTAGTACGAGACGAAGTACTCGACCGCGTTGTTCGGCAGCAGCTCGCGGAACTCGTTCGCCAGCTGCGCGGCCAGCGTCTTGTTCGGCGCCATCACCAGGGTGGGCCGCTGCAGCTTCTCGATCATCCAGGCCGTGGTGGCCGACTTGCCGGTGCCGGTGGCACCGAGCAGCACGACGTCCTTCTCCCCTCCCCTGATCCGCCGTTCCAGCTCGGCGATCGCCGCCGGCTGGTCGCCGTTCGGCTGGAAGGGGCTGACGACCTCGAAAGGCGCCACGGACCGCTCAATACTCGTGATGGGACGCACCACTCAACGGTACGACCCACCACCGACAAGCGAGGCCGGTTCGATCAGGCCGCGTGGGCCTCGAAGCTCATGGCCGGCTCCCGGGCGGGATCGATCCGCACGACGGAGTCGAAGGCGGCGGCGAGTCGCTCGATCAGCGGAAGGGTCGGATCGACCCCGCTCTCCTCGATGCCCTCGACGGTCTCCTCGTCCAGCCCGGCCCGCTCGGCGAGCTCGGCGGGTGTCCACCCGAGCGCGGAGCGTCGGGCGTACACGGCCTCGGCCAGCGCCATCCGCCGCCCGGCCGCGCGGTACTCCTCGCTCTCCCGGTGCTCCGCCGGCACGGTCCAACGGGTGTGGTAGCCGCTGCTCATCGCTGCTCCTCCCGGTCGTAGATCTCGTGATCGGCGGCGGGCCCGTGCTCCGCCTCGCAGACCTTCTGCGCGCGGCGCGCCCGTTCGACCTGATCGGTCTCGCGGTTCCCAGTCTTGCGGAAGACCGTCAGCAGCACAGCCCTCCGCCCCGGCGCGAGCCAGTACGTGATGCGCATGGACCCGATCCGCAACTCGCGCAGCGGGCCGCCCAGGTGGCTCGCCAACGGGAACGACAGCGCCTCGCCGTCCTCGGCGAGGCGGTCGGCGGCGCGTTCGGCCGCCCGGTACTCGACGGTCGGGCAGTTCTGGAGCCACACCCGCACCTCGGGCTCGATCTCGATCCCGTAGCCCGCCCTGGACTCGTCACCGGTCATGCCTCTCCCCCTCGCTCGGCAGTGGGAACAACTGCCGGGCGAGGGGGAGGGTCACGGGTCAGGCCTTGGCGCTGTCCCGGGCGAGGGCGACCAGGCGGGAGATGGCGCGCAGGTACTTCTTGCGGTAGCCGCCGCGCAGCATCTCCTCCGGGAAGACCTGGTCGAAGGGGAGGCCGGAGGCGGTGATCGGCAGCTCGCGGTCGTACATCCGGTCGGCCAGCACGACCAGGCGCAGCGCGGTGGACTGGTCGTCGATCTGGCGGACGCCGCGCAGGCAGACCGCGGCGACGTCGTCCAGCAGCGCGCCGTAGCGGCTGGGGTGGACGGCGGAGAGGTGGGCGAGCAGGGCGTCGAAGTCGTCCAGCGAGGCGCCGGGGGTGCGGGCCGCGGCGGCCGTGACGGCCTCGTCGGTGTACGGCGGCGGGGCGTCCGGCAGGCCGCGGTGGCGGTAGTCCTGGCCGTCGATCCGCATCGGGCGGAAGTGCGCGGACAGGCCCTGGATCTCGCGCAGGAAGTCGGCGGCGGCGAAGCGGCCCTCGCCGAGCTTCTCCGGCAGGGTGTTCGAGGTGGCGCACAGCTTCACGCCGTTGTCGACCAGCCGGCCGAGCAGGGTGGAGACCAGCACGGTGTCGCCCGGGTCGTCGAGCTCGAACTCGTCGATGCAGAGCAGCGTGTGCCCGGAGAGGGTCCGCACGGCCTGCTGGAAGCCGAGCGCGCCGACCAGGTTGGTCAGCTCGACGAAGGTGCCGAAGGCCTTGGGGCCGGGGGCGGCGTGCCAGAGCGAGGCGAGCAGGTGGGTCTTGCCGACGCCGTAGCCGCCGTCGAGGTAGACCCCGGCCGGGCCGGTGGGTGCGGGGGCGGAGCGGCGGAACCAGCTGCGCTTGGGCGCGGAACCGTTTCCTCCGCCGAGGGTCGCCGCGAACTGCTCCAGGACCTGGACGGCCTCGTACTGGCTCGGCTGGGTCGGGTCCGGAATGTACGTCCCGAAGCTCACGTCGGCGAACCGGGGCGGCGGGACCATCTCGGCGACCAGCCGCTCGGCGGGCACGACGGGTCGGCGGTCGGTGAGCGCGATCGGGGAGCCGGAGGCGTGTGCGGCTGCTATCGGCTCGGTCGCGGTTGCGGAGTGGGAGGCTGCGGGCACATCAGTAGAGGGTACGCCTGCCCCGTACGCCGTCCGAACGACCCGCGGCCCCGAACGGCCCACGGCCCGCGGCCCCGAACGGCCCACGGCCCGCGGTGGAAGACTGGGGACATGCAACAGTTGATCAGCCCGCTGGGCGGGCGGCTCGCCGATCCGGCCGCACTGGAATCGCTCGCCGCCGTCTACGCGTACCCCGAACAGGTGAATCAGGGGCGCCCCTGGCTGCGCGCCAACATGGTGTCCGGCCTGGACGGCGGGGCCAAGCTGGACGGGCTGTCCGAGGGCCTCTCCGGCGATGCCGACAAGCGGATCTTCGGGGTGCTGCGGGCGCTGTCGGACGTGGTAGTGGTGGGCGCGGAGACGGTCCGCGCCGAGGGCTACCGGCCGGCCCGGGCCCGCAAGGAGTTCGCGGCGGCCCGGGCGGCGGCGGGGCAGGCGCCCGCCCCGGCGATCGCCGTGGTGAGCCGCTCGCTGGAGCTGGACCTGACCGCGCCGCTGTTCACCGAGCCGCTGGTCAGGACGGTGGTCGTCACCACCGAGGACGCCCCCGCGGAGCGCCGCCGGGCGGTCGCCGGGGTGGCCGACCTGGTGCTCGCCGGCACCGGTTCGGTGGACCTGCGGGCAGGCGTGGCGGCCCTGGCCGAACGGGGCTGGACCAGGCTGCTGACCGAGGGCGGCCCGCGCCTGCTGGGGCAGCTGGCGGCGGCCGGCCTGCTGGACGAGCTGTGCCTGTCGCTGGCTCCGCTGCTCACCGGCGGCGACGCGCCGCGCATCCTGCACGATGCCCGAATGCCGGACGTGCAGCGGATGCGGCTGGTCTCATTGATCGAGCAGAAAGGATTCCTCTTCACCCGCTACCTGCGTCACCCCGGTTCGGACAACCCCGTGACCCCCTGATCGTGATCCCGTTATGGGATGCCGGGGCCCGGGGGCCGGCCACTGGAAGGGACTCACGTGTTCAAGACGGTACTGATGATCGAAAAGGCTCTCTCCGACGCGGACGTGGAGCTCGTCACCACGCTCCACGGCGAGGAGAAGGTGTCCTTCGTCGTCCTGATGCAGCCGCGCGGCCGGCAGGACGAACTGCTGCGGGCGCTCGACGACGTCGCCCTCGGCCACCTCGACAAGGTGGTGCACGAGCACGACGAGTCCGAGAGCGGTCCGACCGTGGCCGGCGAGTCGCTGGAGCACAGCCTGCGCCACCTGCGCTCGGCCGGGGCCGAGGCGGTCGGCGAACTGGTCGGGGAGAAGCCGCTGGAGCGGCTGCGCGCGGTCGTCGGGGAGCAGCGGGCGGACGAGGTCGTGGTGCTCACCTCACCGCACTTCGTGGAGGAGTTCTTCCACCGCGACTGGGCCTCCCAGGCCCGGCACAAGGTGGGCGTCCCCGTGCTCAGGCTCTTCGCCAGCGACTCCTGACCCGACCGGCCCGGCACGCCGGTGGTGCAGAATCGTCCTTGCGGTCCGCCCGCGAGGACGATTCCGTCTTCCCGACCCGTCCGCCCGCCCTGTCTGCCCCCGCCCCTACGGAGCCACGCCTTGAACGACGCCGCGCACGACCTGCACGCCCCGCACTTCATCGGCATCGGCGGCGCCGGGATGTCCGGCCTGGCGAAGATCCTCGCCGTGCGCGGGGCCAGCGTCTCGGGCAGCGACTCCAAGGAGTCCGAGACCGTCCTCGCGCTGCGCGCCCTCGGCGCCACCGTGCACGTCGGCCACGCCGCCGAGCACGTGCCGGACGGCACCAGCAGCGTGGTCGTCTCCAGCGCGATCCGGGCCGACAACCCGGAGCTGGTGGCCGCCCACGAGCGCGGCATCCCGGTGGTGCACCGCTCCGACGCGCTGGCGGCGCTGATGGGCGGGCGCCGGGCGCTGGCGGTGGCCGGCACCCACGGCAAGACCACCACCACCAGCATGCTCGCCGTCGCCCTCGGCGAGCTGGGCCTGGACCCGTCCTACGCGATCGGCGGCGACCTCGACGCGCCCGGCTCCAACGCCCACCACGGCACCGGCGAGATCTTCGTCGCCGAGGCGGACGAGAGCGACCGCAGCTTCCACAAGTACGCGCCCGAGGTGGCGATCGTGCTCAACGTGGAGCTGGACCACCACGCCAACTACGCCTCGATCGAGGAGATCTACGAGTCCTTCGAGACCTTCGTCGGCCGGATCGTCCCCGGCGGCACCCTGGTGGTCTCGGCCGACCACGACGGCGCCCGCGAGCTCACCTCCCGGGTGGCCGGCCGCGAGGGCCTGAACGTGGTGACGGTCGGCTCCGCCGAGGACGCCGACCTGCGGGTGCTCTCGGTGGTCGCCCACGGCATGACCAGCGAGGTCACCGTCCTGCTGGACGGCGCCGAGCTGAGCTTCACCGTCTCGGTGCCCGGCCGCCACTACGCCCACAACGCGGTGTCCGCACTGGCCGCCGGCGTCGCGCTGGGCGTCCCGGCCGCCGACCTGGCCAAGGCGCTCGGCGCCTACACCGGCGTGCGCCGCCGCCTCCAGCTCAAGGGCGAGGCCGGCGGGGTCCAGGTGATCGACTCCTACGCCCACCACCCCACCGAGATGACCGCCGACCTGGAGGCCATCCGCGAGGGCCTGACCGGCGGGGGCCGGGTGCTGGTGGTCTTCCAGCCGCACCTGTTCAGCCGCACCCAGCAGCTCTCCGAGGAGATGGGCCAGGCCCTGGCGCTGGCCGACGCCTCGGTGGTGCTGGACATCTACCCGGCCCGCGAGGACCCGATCCCCGGCGTGACCAGCGAGCTGATCATCGACGCGGCCCGCCGGGCCGGCGCCGAGGTCACCGCGGAGCACTCCTTCGCCGCCGCCCCCGCCCTGCTGGCCGGCCTCGCCCGCCCGGGCGACCTGCTGCTCACCATGGGCGCCGGGGACGTCACCAACCTCGGCCCGGAAATCCTGCGGCACCTCGCGAACGTTGCTTCCAACGTCTGACGTACGTCCGTCCGACGTCCACCGCGACCGGGAGCCCGTGATGAGCTACGAGATCGAGAAGACCGAGGCCGAGTGGCGCGCCCAGCTCAGCCCCGAGGAGTACCACGTGCTCCGCGAGGCGGGCACCGAGCGGCCGTTCACCGGTGAGTACACCGACTCCAAGACCGTCGGCGTCTACGGCTGCCGGGCCTGCGGGGCCGAACTGTTCAGCTCCGAGACCAAGTTCGACAGCCACTGCGGCTGGCCGTCCTACTACGCGCCGCTGGCCGGGGACCGGGTCCAGTACATCGAGGACACCTCGCTCGGCATGCGCCGGGTCGAGGTGCGCTGCGCCCGCTGCGGCGGGCACCTCGGGCACGTCTTCGAGGGCGAGGGCTACGGCACGCCGACGGACCAGCGGTACTGCATCAACAGCGTCTCGCTGACGCTGAAGCCGGCCGAGTAGGGCCGGACCCGCGCGCGGAGGCCCGGACACGTACGGTGTCCGGGCCTCCGCGCCGTCCGGGCCCGTCCGGGCCTACCCCTCGACCGGTGCGAAGCGGACCGGGAGGTGCGTCAGGGCCCGGTGGAACGGGCCCGGGCGCCAGAGCAGGTCCTCGGCGGGGGTGGACAGTTCGAGGTCGCTGAGGCGGCTGCCCAGCTGCTCGATGGCGGTGATCGCGATCAGCAGGGCCGGGTCCCGGGCCGGGCAGGCGTGCGGGCCGGCCGCCCAGGCCAGGTGGGCGCTCTCGCCGCTGCGCAGCCCGCCGCCGTCGGTGGGCGGCGCGGCCTGGGAGTTGGCGGCCGCGTACGAGACCAGCACCAGCGTGCCCGCCTTGATCTCGCGGCCGTGGAAGGTGATGTCGTACCGGGGGTAGTGGGCCGAGAGGTTGGCCATCGGCGGCTCGTGCCAGAGCACCTCGTCGATCGCCTGGTGGGCGGTCATCGCCCCGCCGAACAGCGAGCCGGCGTAGCGGGCGTCGGTGAGCAGGCGCAGCAGGGCGTTGCCGATCAGGTTGGTGGTCGGCTCGTGCCCGGCGATCAGGGTCAGGGTGATCTGCCGGATCACCTCGTCGTCGTCCAGCCCGACCGGGTGGGTGACGTACATCGAGGTGAGGTCGTGCCGGGGGCGCTCGCGGCGCTCGGCGACCATCGCGGTGACCACCGCCAGGAGCTTCCCGTACGAGGCGCCGGCCCGGGCGGTGGACTCGATCAGCCCGGTGATCGCGTCCACCACCTCCTCGCGCTGCTCCTGCGGCACGCCGAACCAGGTGGTGAGCGCGAAGGCGGGCAGCCGACGGGCGTACTCGGCGATCAGGTCGGCGTGCCCGACGGCGGCGAAGCGGTCGATCAGCCGGTGCGCGGTCTCGGCGACCTGGCGCTGGAGCCGGTGCGGCTCGAACAGCGCGAGGGCGTCGGTGATCACCGCCCGGTAGCGCGCGTGGGTCTCGCCGTCGCTGAACAGCGCGGTCGGGCGGTAGCCGAGCACCGGCAGCAGCGGGGAGTCCGGCGGGATGGTCCGCTGCCAGGCCCGGGAGTCCTTGGAGAAGGTGTCGGTGTCGCGCAGCAGGTCCAGCGCGGCCTGGTAGTCGGTGACCAGCAGGGCCTCGACGCCGGGCGCGATCTCCACCGGGGCGACCGCGCCGTGCCGCCGCAGCCGCTCGTAGACCAGCTGGGGGTCGGCGGCGAAGACCGGGCCGTGGATCGGGGTCGGGCGGGACTCGACGGTCACGGCTGCTCCGGGGTGGCGGGGTCCGAGGTGACGGGGTCCGAACCGGCGGGGTCCGGGCCGGCGGGGTCCGGGCCGGCGGGGGCGGCGGGCAGGGCCTCCAGGACGTGCTCGGCCAGCGCGATCAACGCGTCCAGGCTGCTGTCGCGCTCGCGCGCGTCGCAGAGCAGCAGCGGGGTGGCGGCGTGCAGGTCCAGGTGGGTGCGCAGCACCTCGACCGGGTGGTCCGGCGCGTCCGGGAAGCGGTTGACGGCGACGGCGTACGGCAGGCCCTGCTCCTCGACCATGTCCATGATCTCGAAGGAGTCGGCCAGCCGGCGGGTGTCGGCGAGCACCAGGGCGCCCACCGCGCCGCGGGCGATGTCCTGCCAGAGCGGGAAGAAGCGGCGCTGGCCGGGGGTGCCGAACATGTAGAGCACCACGTTGCCGGGCAGGGTGAGCCGGCCGAAGTCGACGGCGACGGTGGTGGTGGACTTCCCGGGTACGCCGGCCAGGTCGTCCACCGGGCGGCCGGTCTCGGTCATCGCCTCCTCGGTGTGCAGGGTGGCGATCTCGGAGAGGGTCCGGATGAGGGTGGTCTTGCCGACCCCGAACGGGCCGGCCACCACCAGTTTCATCAGCGTCTGGTCCTGGTCGGGCAGGTAGCCCACCCGGCTCTGGTCTTCCGGTTCCGGCCGGGCGGCCGGGTCACCGGAGCGCACGGAGTCCAACGAGGAGCCTCTCGACGATGGAGCGGTCGGTCTGCTGGGCGCGCGGGATCGGCGCGCGGGCGTGCAGGCAGCCCGCCTCGACCAGGTCGGCCGCGAGGAAGACGGTGGCGCTGACCGGCAGGCTCAGGTGCGCGGCGGCCTCCACCACGGTCAGCGCGCCGGGGCGCAGCAGTTCCCAGAGCCGGCGGTGTTCGGGGTCGAGCGCCTCCGGCGGGTCCGCGCGGTCGGCGAACAGCACGGTCAGCCGCTCGAAGCCCTTGGTGCCGGGGCGGCTGCGGCCGCCGGTGGCCAGGTAGGCGGGCACCATCCGCCTGCGGGGGACGGCGGTCATGACCGGACGTCGTCGTCCTGCCGCCGGGTCGGGCTCGCGAGCGCGCGACCGAGGGCGGCGACCTGCAGCTGCATCTGGTAGGCGACGTTGCCGAGTTGGGCGTCCGGCGAGGTGAAGACGGCGAGCGAGGTGTTCTCCCCGGCGGGCACCACGACGGCGTAGCCGAGGTCGGACTCCACCACGGTCTGGGCCAGCCGGGGCCGCTCGACGTCGGTGAACGCGGCGGTGAAGGCCCGGGCGGCGGCGTGCACGGTGGCGGTCATCGCGGCGACCCGCTCGGCCGAGGCGCGCTCCAGGCCGTCCGAGGCGCCCTCGACCAGGCCGTCCCCGGTGGCGATGACGGCGTGCAGCACCCCCGGGAGCTCCAGCAGCGGGGTCAGCACCCACGAGATCTCGTCGGTGGCGGTCGGGCTGGGCGTGCTGCTCACTGCTCGGCTCCTTCTGAGGTCGGACCGGTGCTCGGGTCACCGGGGTCGCGGTCGGCGGTGGTGTCGCCGGGGGTGGTGGCGGTCCTGCCGCCGGTGGCGCTCATGCCGGTGGTGCCGGTCGTGCCGGTGGTGCTGTCGCTGTTTCCGGGGGCGGTCCGGCCGGGTGCGGCGCCGGCGGCCTCCTCGCGCTCGGCCCGGGCCACGGCGGCCCGGCCGGAGTCGGTGCCCTGCTGCAGCGCCTGCCAGTGGGCGGCGGCCTGCTCGGGGGTGCGCGCGGCCGCGCGGGCGGGAGCGGGCTTCGCGGCGGCCGGCCGTACGGCGGCGGGCTGCTCGGCGACCAGCGGACGGCGGCGGCGCCGGGTGGGCAGGCCGGTGCCGTCGTCGGCCGCGGACGCGTCCGTCGAGGGGGTGTCCGTCGCGGGGGCGTCCGGGCCGGGCTCGGCCGGGACGGACGCACCCGCCTGGCCCTCCCCCGCCGGGCCGTCCGCGACCGGGCCGTCCGCGACCGGGTCGGGCACCACGCGGATGGCCGGGGCCGGGTGCGGGCCCGGCTGGTTGTGGCGGTCGGCGAGCCGCGGGCCGTCCTGCTCGTCCGCGTCGCGCATCGGCGGGACGGCCGCGACGGTGGGCGCCGGGGCCGGGCCGGAGCCGGCCCGCAGCGGCAGCGGGGTGAGCACCGACAGCGGCTGCTCGTCGTCCACGACGGTCACCAGCGCGGCCGGGATGCGCAGGATGGTCCGCATGCCGCCGTACGGCGAGGGCTCGATGTGACAGGAGAAGCCGTACTGGCGGGCCAGCTTGCCGATCACCGCGAAGCCGGTCTTGGGCGGGTTGCCGAGCTCGGTGAGCAGCATGTCGGGCGGGCCGGCCAGCAGCCGGCGGGCGCGGCGCAGCTGGTCCTCGTCCATGCCGATGCCGCTGTCGTCGATGATCACCAGCGCGCCGCGGCCGCCCTGCTGGACGGTGACCGGGACGTCGGTCTCCGGGTGGGAGCAGGCGGTGGCGTTGGCGAGCAGCTCGGCGATGGTGACGGCGATCGGCTCGGCGGCCCGGGCGACCACGGCGAGGCGCTGCTCGCGCAGGTGGTTGGCGACCTTGATCCGGGCGTAGCCGGGCACCCGGGAGAGCGCGCCGACGACCACCTCGGCGAGCGGCGAGTCGGTGCGGGCGAGGCCCGGCCAGGCCTCGCAGAGCACCGCGATGGTCTGGATCCGGCGCAGCGCGACCTCGTTGCGGAAGTCGACCTCCAGCAGCCGGGGGTCGTCGTTCTCGTGCTGGAGCCGCTGGACCAGGCTCTGGATCTGGTACAGCAGGGTCTGGATCCGGGAGGTGGCGCCGCGCATGGCGGCGCGGGCGGCGGCGTCCACCCGCTCGCGCTCGTCGGCGAGGGCGGCCTGGGCGGCGTCCAGGACGCCCTGCAGCGCCCGGACCGCCTCCGGGCCGACGGCCTGCGGGTCCAGCGGGCCGACCAGCGGGGCGTTGCCGTGGGTGAGCCGTACGGCGGTGGCGGCGACCCGCTCCTGGGCGAGGTGGCCGATCTCGGCGAGCAGCGCGGTGCCGCGCGCCTCGGCCTCGGCGAGCGCGCGCTCGGCCTGCTCGGCCCGGGCGGTCGCGGCGGAGCCCTGCTGCATGGCGTCCCGGACGGTGTCCTGCGCCTGCCGGGCCGCCTCCTGCGCCTCGCGGACGCTGTCCTCGGCGGCCCGGGTGCGCTCCTCAGCCCGCCGGGCCTCCTCGGCGGAGCGCCGGGCGGCCTCCTGCGCGTCGCGCTGCTGCTGCTCCGCGCGGGCGAGCCGGCCCTCGGCGGTCCGGGCGCGCTCCTCGCCCCGGCCGAGCGCGGTCTCGGCGGCCGTCGCCCGGGTGACGGCGACGGCCCGGCCGCGGGCGAGCACGGCCGCGGCCGCGGCGGCGACCAGCGCCAGGACGATCAGCGCGATCTGCGTCATCGAAGTCCTCGGGGGTGCTTGCGGGGTGGACCGGGTGGTGCGGCCGGGACGACCGGGCGACGGGGCCGGACGGGATCAGGACCGGGCGGTACCGGGCCCTGGCGGGGTCAGGGCCGGGCAGTGCGCGGGCGCTGGGCGCGGGCCTCGTCCTCGGCCAGTTCCCGGGCCACCAGGGCGACCTGGCCCAGGGCCTCCAGGGCGCCCGGGGCCGCCGAGCCGTCCAGGTGCCGGTACTCGGCCGCGACGGTGATCACCAGCCGCTCGGGCAGGCCGAGTTCGGGGTGGCGCTGCTCGGCTATCACCCGCCGGGCGGCGTCCAGCGCGGGTATCCCGGCGGCGTGCAGGGCGTGGGCGCGCTCGCGCACGTAGGCGAGGTAGCCGATGTGCTCGCGGACGCCGTCGCGGTCGAGCACCGGGCCGTGGCCGGGGACGAAGATCTCCGCGCCGGTGGCCAGGGCCTGCTCGCAGGCGCCGATGACGTTCTCCAGCGGTCCGGCCCAGTGCGAGGGGTGGTCGCCGGGCTGCTCGGGCGTCGAGGAGAAGATCACGTCGCCGGTGAACACCGCGCGCTGGTGCGGGAGGTGGACCAGCAGGTCGCCGCCGGTGTGGGCGGCGGGCAGGCTGGTGATCCGCACCGGGTAGCGGCCGACGGTCAGTTCCAGCTCGCCGGTGAAGACGGTGTCGGGGCGCACCGGCTCGGTGCCGGACCAGTCGAACTGCCCGAAGTGCTCCTTCAGGTAGCCGCCGAGCGGCGAGTCCGGGTCGCTGTTGGTGACCAGCGCGTGCTGCTGCTGCGGGGTGGGCTCCCAGTGGATGTGCTCCAGCGCCTCGCGGGTGGCGATCACCTCGGCGTCCGGCAGCACCCCGGCGCCCCACAGGTGGTCCCCGTTGGCGTGGGTGACGACCACCCGGTCGACCCCGACCCCGTCCGGCAGCAGCCGCCGGCTCGCGGCGAGGAACTCCCCGGCCATCGAGGGGTCGTACGGCGTGTCGATCCAGAGCGCGGTGGTCTCCGAGGCCAGCAGGCCGCAGTTGGCCAGGCCCCACCCCCGCTTCGGCGGGAGCCACACGTACAGGTCCTCGGCAATCGCGCTCACGTTCGCACGGCTGATCGTCATGTGCGCGATTATGCCCAGGTCGTGACAGGAGTGGAGCAAAACCATTACAGTTCAAGCCACTTCGCGCCCGAAGCAGCCCGGGCTGTCCCGATTCGTCCCACGTGGTCTGGACCACATCTGGCCGAAGTGGCCCGGCCCCCGCCACTGCGAAACCGGGGGCGAAACGGGCACGGCTACAGGTGCGGGCGCGGGCCGCGTCCGGGGACGCGGCCCGGCGGCGTCAGGCCCCCTGCTCCGACGGCCGCCCCAGCCGCTTGATCCCCTTGCGCTCCGCCGCGCAGCGCTCGTAGCCCAGCCAGGCGTTGATCGCCAGCATCGGCCCGTTGGTCGTGTCGTTGCTGGTGTACGCGTGCCGGAGGCCCGCCGCGGCGGCGAGCCGCAGGGACTCCAGCTTGGCCGACTTGGTCAGCCCGCGGCCGCGGAACTCCCGGTGGCAGGCGGTGAACGCGGACCAGTAGCGGTCCACCCCGTCGGTCTGCACCATGCTGAACGCGGCCGGCCGGCCGTCCACCACGGCGACGACGCTCAGGGCCAGGTCCCGGTCCGGCCGGTTCCAGTCGTCGCGCAGCCAGTCCTCGTACTCCAGGGCGTCCATCGGCACCTCGCTGCCGGGCTCGTCCAGGATGGCGTCCGCCTCGACCAGGAACACCGGGTGCGGGTCGGCCGCCCAGTCCGCGGCCGGGCGCAGCTCGACGCCGGGCGGCAGTACGGGCGCCGGCGGCAGCGGCAGCGCCAGGTCCCGTCCGGCGAACTGCATGGTGCGCCCGAGCCGGTACCCCCGGGCGGTGGCGAAGGCCACCGAGGCGGGCTCGTCGTCCATCCAGGTGTGCAGTTCCGTCACCCCGCGCCCGACCAGGTGCCGTTCGGCCGCGGCCAGCAGCGCGGTGGCCGCGCCGCGCCGCCGGAACCCGGGCAGCACACTGCCGTTGGCGTAGCCGACACCCGCGACGGACGTCCCGAGCACCACCCCGCAGCGCACCGCGCCGACCACCCGGCCGTCCAGCTCGGCGACGAAGGTGCGGAAGTGCTCCTCGGGGCTCGGCCGGCCGTTCAGCCAGAGCAGGGTCTCGGCGGAGAGCACCAGGTGCTCGCGCCCGGCCCGGTGGGCCGCGGCCACGGCCTCGGCGTCCCCGGGGCGGAAGTCCCGGATCGTCAGGGGGGAGGAATTCGAAGAAGTCATGGATTCCCACGCTAGCCGCGCCCACCCGCCCGACGCCTCCGATTTATCCGCCGGAGGGCACCCCCACCTGCGGGGGACGGCCCGGGCTCGGGACCCAAGTCCCTCACGACCGGAACGACATGCTCAAATAATGCTCTGAGAAGACCGGGTGAGGCTTGGCAGCCACCCCACCCGGGGACATCCTCAGCAACACGGCCGCACGGGTCCGGCGACGACGCCGCACCGGTCGACGGCCCTCCCACCCGGCCCTCCGAAGGGGGCGAACCGATGACTTCCCCTGCCCTGGCCACCGCACCCCGGGACACCGCGCCCCAGGACGCCGCACCGCTGGCGACCGCGCCCCGGGACACCGCCTCCCGGGACGCCGCGCCCCGCCTGGGCGTCGGCCTCGGCTGGCGCGGCGAGATCGACACCGTGGTCGAGCGCCAGCCCGGCCTGGACTGGGTCGAGGTGGTCGCCGAGAACATCTGCGCCGACCACCTGCCCGACTCCCTGACCGTCCTGCGCGGACGCGGCGTCACCGTCGTCCCGCACGGCGTCGGCCTCGGCCTCGGCGGCGCCGACCTGCCCGACCCCGCCCGCCTCGCCCGGCTCGCCGAGGCCGCGCTGGCGCTCGGCTCCCCGCTGGTCACCGAGCACCTGGCGTTCGTCCGGGCCGGCGGCCTGGAGGCCGGCCACCTGCTGCCCGTCCCCCGCACCCGGGACTCGCTGCGGGTGATCGCCGAGAACGTCCGGATCGCCCAGGACCAGCTGCCGGTGCCGCTCGCCCTGGAGAACATCGCCGCCCAGCTCGCCTGGCCGGACGACGAGTTCACCGAGGGCCAGTTCCTCGCCGAGCTGGTCGAGCGCACCGGCGTCCGGCTGCTGATCGACGTCGCCAACCTGCACACCAACCGGGTCAACCTCGGCATCGACCCGGCCGCCGAGCTCGACCGCCTGCCGCTGGAGGCGCTCGCCTACGTCCACGTCGCGGGCGGCACCCTGGTCGACGGCGTCTGGCACGACACCCACGCCCACCCCGTCACCGAGCCGGTGCTGGAGGTGCTGGCCGAGCTGTGCGCGCGGACCGCCCCGCCCGGGGTCCTGCTGGAGCGGGACGCCAACTTCCCGCCGCCCAGCGAGCTGGCCGGTGAACTGGACGCCATCCGCCGGGTGCTGGAGGGGAGCACCCGGCGATGACCGACCTGACCGGGACCGCGCGGGACACCGCCGACCAGGACCTCGCCGCCGCCCGGCGGCGCCTGGCCCGGCGCCAGGAGGAGCTGCTGGCCGCCCTGGTGGCCGGCGGCCCCGTCCCGCCCGGCTTCGACGAACGCCAGGTCCGCGCCCAGTCCACCGGCCTGGCCGCCAAGCGGCGGGACACCACCGCCAAGGTGGCCCCCGACCTGCCCCGTACGCTCGGGGCGGGGTACGGGCCGCTCTTCCTCGACTACGCCCGCTCCCACCCGCAGACCGGCGGCTACCGGGCCGACGCCCGGGCCTTCGCGCAGTGGGTGCTCACCGACGGCGGCCCGCTCGCCGCCGACCACCGCCGGGCCCTGGAGCAGTGGCTCCACCCGGCCCCCGTACGACCGCCGGGCCCGCTCACCCGCCTGCGCCGGGCCCTGCGCCGGTAGCCGGTAGCCGGCAGCCGTCGACTGTCGGACACCCGGCCGGCCGTCGGCGACCGCGGGGCCACCGGGCCCTGACGAACCATCACCACCTCGGGGGGAACCGCCCATGTGGCACAACAGCTACTTCATCGTCCCGGCCGTCCTGCTGGCGGCCGCCGCGGTCCACGCGGTCCGGACCCGGCAGCGCATCGGCCAGGTCCGGTACGCCAAGGGCCTGCCCGGCCGCGGCCTGCCGCTGCTCGACACCGCGTTCCTGTCCGGCGGTCCGGCGCGGGTGTTCGACACCGCCCTGGTCCGGATGCACATGAGCGAGCAGGCCGTGGTCAGCCGCTCCGGCCTGGTCACGCTCACCGGCGCCAAGCCGTACGACGCCGTCGACAAGGCCGTCCAGGACGCCGTCGGATCGACCGGGAGCCGTCAGCTCGGCCCGCTGCGCCGCACCGTGATGCGCTCCACCGCCGTCCAGGAGATCGGCGACCGGCTCGCCGACCGCGGCCTGATGCGCCGCCCCGAGCGGCTGCGGCGGGCCCGCACCGCCCGCCGGCTGCTCTGGCTCGCGCTGCTCCTGGTGGCGGCCTCCATGGTGGCCGCCCCGCTGCTCGACGACGGCGCCGCCGGCCACGAGCGCCCGAAGCTCTGGATCCCGGTCATCCTGCTGATCGTGGGCGTCGTCTCGCTGCTCGTCACCCCGCTCGTCAAGAGCCGGATCACCCCGGCCGGGCAGCGCCAGCTGTCCCTGATGCAGGGGCCGTGGAAGCCCAATGCCGGGGTGTCGCCCCGGCTGGCCGGCGGCGCGCTGCTGGGCGCGCTCGCGCTCGGCGGCCTCGCCGCCGCCGGGCTGGGGGAGCCGGAGCTGGAGGCCGCGATGCTGGCCGCGTCGACCGACGACGAGGAGTTCTTCCGGCAGGCCACCGCCGCGAACGGCTCCGCGACCTCCTCGTCCTCGTCGTCGTCCTCCTCCTGCTCCTCCGGCTCCGACGGCGGCTCCTCCGCCTGGTGCGGCTCCTCCGACTCCGGTTCCTCCGGCTCCTCCGGGTCCGGCTGCGGCTCGTCCGGCTGCGGGTCCTCCTCGTCGAGCTGCGGCTCCTCTTCCTCCAGCTGCGGCTCCAGCTCGTCGAGTTGCGGCTCCTCGTCGTCCTCCAGCTGCGGGTCGAGCTGCGGCGGTGGCGGCTGCGGCTCCTGACTCCGGCGGCACCCGGCGGAAGTCACAGTTCGGTATCGCGAACCGGGAAGGCGTTCCGCGCGCAGTCGGCACAGGCATACAACAAGCCCATGTGGTTGCTGTTCCTCATACCGGCCTGTGTCGCGGCTGTCCTGTCCTGCGTCCGACTGGTCCGGATGACCGCCACCGCCGACGCCCTCGCCGACCAGAGCGGCCTGCGGCCCCCCGAAGCCGTGGGCATCGGCCTGTACGAGACCGCCTACCTGGCCGGCGGCCCGGGCCGGGTGGTCGAACTCGCCCTCGTCCTGATGGCCGGCCGCGGACGGCTCCACCTGGCGCACACCGGCTGGACCACCGTGGTCGACCCCAGGGGCCGCAGCCGCCTGGAGCGGGCGGTCATCGCCACCGTCGGCCCCGAGGGCCAGTGCCGCACCGACGAGCTGCGCCAGGCGGTCGCCGAGCACCCCAACGTGCTGGAGATCGGCGCCCGGCTCGCCCTGGCCGGCCTGGCCACCCCGGCCCTGGTGCAGCGCAACACCGTGGTGGTGATCCGGCAGGTCCGGCACGCGCTGCTGCTGTCCCTGCTCCTGCTGGCCGCCTCGCTGGCCCTCGACGGCTTCACCGGCGGTGACACCCTCGCCCCGCTCGCCTGGTTCTCGCTGCCGCTGGTGCTCACCTCCGGCACCCTGCTGATGGCCCGCGTCGACGTCTACCCGTACACCCGCTGGGCCTCCCCGATCGGGCAGGAGGTGCTGCGCGAGGTCCGCCCGGCCCGCCAGCGCGGCCTGGCCGACGACGAGGAGCGCGAACTGCTCACCGCCGTCGCCATGAACGGCCCCGCCGCCCTGCCCGACGCCCGGCTCCGCGCCGCCCTGCGCCCGCACCGCGGCTAGGGCGGCGGCCTGTGGCCGGTCCGCCCGCTCGGCGCCGACCCCTCCCACCAGGGCAGACTCCCGCCCATGGACCAGCACCACCACGCCGTACTCGACCGCGCCCGGGCCGAGGGCCGGCTCGTCCGGCTGCACCGGACCCTCCCCGGCGCGGACCGGCTGGAGGGCTTCGTCCTCGGCACCGTCACCGGGCTGCGCCCCCGCTCACTGCGGCTGCACGAGGTCGACACCGAGGCGCGCTGGTACCCGGAGCCGACCAAGTACCGGCTCCGCGACGTCACCCGGGTCGGCCTCGGCGACCACTACACCTCCGTGCTGCGCGAGTTCGCCGGTCCGCGACCGGACCGCGACGGCACGGAGGCCGGTTCCCCCGTGTGACACGGGGGAACCGGCCTCCGGGAGCCGTGGGCCGCTCCGGCCGGGTCGCTCAGACCAGGCCGTTCATCAGACCAGGCCGTTCAGCAGCTCGCTCACCGGCTTGCGGCGCCCGGTGAAGAACGGCACCTCCTCGCGGACGTGCAGCCGGGCCCGGGAGGGGCGCAGGTCGCGCATCAGGTCGACGATCCGGTGCAGCTCGTCCGCCTCGAAGGCGAGCAGCCACTCGTAGTCGCCGAGCGCGAACGAGGCCACCGTGTTGGCCCGCACGTCCGGGTAGCCGCGCGCCATCTGGCCGTGCTCGGCGAGCATCGCGCGCCGCTCGGCGTCCGGCAGCAGGTACCACTCGTAGGAGCGGACGAACGGGTACACGCAGACGTAGTCGCGCGGGCGCTCGTCGGCCAGGAAGGCCGGGATGTGCGACTTGTTGAACTCGGCCGGGCGGTGCAGCGCCATGTTCGACCAGACCGGCTCCAGCAGCCGGCCGAGGCCGGTGCGGCGGAAGCGGTTGTACGCCTCCTGGAGGTCGTCCGAGTCTTCGGCGTGCCACCAGACCAGGATGTCGGCGTCCGCACGCAGACCGGAGACGTCGTACGTACCGCGCACAGTCACGTCCTTGGCGTCCAGCTGCGCGAACAGCTCGTCCACCTCGGCGGCCAGGGCGGTGCGGTCCTCGGGCAGGCCGCCCTTGAGCTTGAACACCGACCACATGGTGTAGCGGATGACCTGGTTCAGGTCGCGCGCCTTCTTCTTCTCGGGCCGCTGCTCCGGCTCCCGCTCAACGCTCTCAGTCATGCGCCCATTGTCCTCTCCGTGGAACCTTCCCCGGTCGCCGGGGTCAGCAGTCTGTCGACGGCGGCCGCGGCGGCGGCCGCCGAACCGATGCACGCCGGAATGCCCACCCCGTCGTACGCGGCGCCGCACAGCGCCAGCTTGCCCACCCGCCCCGCCGCCGCCCGTACCCGGGCCACCCGGTCCAGGTGTCCCACCGGGTACTGCGGCAGACCGGCCGAGAACCGCGAGACGAAGGTGTCGTACGGCCGGGCGGTCAGCCCGATCGCCTCCCTGAGATCGGCCAGCGACCGCGCCACCAGCTCCTCGTCCGGCAGCCCCAGTGCCTCCTCCTCGCGGTACCGGCCCAGCGAGGTGCGCAGCAGGAACGCGTCCGGCGCGGAGCGCTCCAGCCAGCCCCACTTGTTCGAGGAGAAGGTCGACGCCTTGATCTGCCGCCCGTCCACCGGCGGCACCAGGAAGCCGCTGCCGCTCGGCGGCTCGGCCAGGTCGGCGCGGCGGAAGGCCAGGGTGACCAGGGCCATGCCCGCGTACTCGACGGCGTCCAGCTCGGTGGCGGCCGCCGGGGCGTCCTCGCGCAGCAGCCGGGCCGCGGCGGGCGCCGGGACGGCCAGCACCACGGCATCCGCGTGCAGCACCTCGCCGCCGGTCACCACCCGCCAGCCGTCGGGGGTGCGGCGCAGCTCGTCCACCGGGGCGTCGGTGCGCAGGTCCACTCCCGCCCGCACACAGGCCGCGGCGACCGCGCCGGGCAGCGTACCGAGACCGCCGCGCAGGCCCTGGAACACCGGGGTGCCGACCACCTTCGGCCGCGAGGCCAGCTCGTGCACCCCCGCGACCAGCGAGCCGCCGTCACGCGCGATCGACAGCAGCTGCGGCACGGCGGCGCGCAGCGAGATCTCCTCGGCGCGGCCCGCGTAGACGCCGCCGAGCAGCGGCTCGACCAGCCGGTCCACCACCTCCTGGCCCAGCCGGTCGGCGACGTAGCGGCCGATCGCGACGTCGTCGCCGACCTCGGTGCTCCGCTCGTGCCGGGCCCGCTCCAGGCCCTCGTCGGTCAGCACCCCGGAGGCGGCCAGCGCCTCCAGGTCACCGGGGACGCCCATCACCTGCCCGCCGGGCAGCGGCCGCAGCGCGCCGCGGGTCCAGATCGCGGCCTTCGCGGTGGTCGGCGGCTCCAGCTCCCCGCCGAGCCCGACCGCCCGCGCCAGCTCCACCGCCTCCGGCCGCCGGGCCAGCACCGACTCGGCCCCGAGGTCCACCCGGACCCCGCCGACCTCCCCGCCCCACAGCTTCCCGCCGACCCGCCCGGACGCCTCCAGCACCGTCACCCGCGCCCGCGCCGGCCCCCCGGCCGCCCCGCTCAGGAAGGCGGCCGCAGCCAGCCCCGCGATCCCACCACCGACGACGACGACGACCTGTGCATCCGACATGCTCCGCAGTCTCGCAGACCCTTACACCGGACCCTCAATCCGCTGCACACCCGAAAAGAGCAGGCCGGTGACCGTCGCTCCCGGTACGGTCCCGACCGAGAGGAGGGTGCCCTGTGGTGTACCTGTGGGGCGAGGCGGTCCGGTGGGTGGACGACGAGCCGCAGCCCGGGGTGGTGGAGGTCTGTTTCACGGACGCGGACGGCCGACGGTGGTCGATCATCGGGAAGACCGCGATGTTCGGGACGGACCAGGCCCTCGGGCCCGGCGCGTGGATCGAAGCGGACTCGCCGTTCCCGTTCCCGGCCGACATCGACTGCACCGTGCTGGGCCCGGCCGCCGGGCGCGCGGACGAGGTCGTCACGGTGTCCATCTGGCAGCCGCACCATCTCCAAACCGTGTGCGGGCGGCGGGAGTTCACGATGCGAAGGGACCAGCTCTTCGAGGAGTGAGCCGGCCGCCGTAGGCTCCACCGCATGGAACCGATCGTGGTGAGTGCGTGTCTGGCCGGGATTCCCTGTCGGTACGACGGGCGGGCGAAGACCTCCGACGGCGCCGTGCGGCTGGTCGAGGAGGGGCGGGCCGTGGTGGTGTGCCCGGAGGGGGCGGGCGGGCTGCCCACGCCGCGGCCGCCGGCGGAGATCGTGGGCGGGGACGGCGCGGACGTGCTGGACGGGCGGGCCCGGGTGGTGGACGCGACGGGCGCGGACTGCACCGCGGAGTTCCTGGCCGGTGCCCGGGCGGCGCTGTCCGCCGCCGAGGAGGCGGGGGCCCGGCGGGCGGTGCTGATGGCGCGCAGCCCGTCCTGCGGCTGCGGTCAGGTGTACGACGGGACGTTCTCCGGGGAGCTGCGCCCGGGTGACGGGGTGACGGCGGCGCTGCTGCGCCGGGCCGGGATCGAGGTCACGGCCGGGTAGTGGGCCCCCGGAGTCCGGGGGCCCACCGCCCTGAGGTCAGCGTGCGCTGGCCTCGTGGACGAAGGCGACGAGGCGGCTGAGCGCGTCCGGGTCCATGGACGGCAGCACGCCGTGGCCGAGGTTGAAGATGTGGCCGCTGGTGCCGAGCGCCTGGGCGGCGTGCAGCACCTCGCGGGCCTTGGTCTCGACGACCTTGGTGGGCGCGTACAGCACCGCCGGGTCGAGGTTGCCCTGGAGGCCCTTGCCCTGGCCGACCCGCTCGGCGGCGACGTTCAGCGGGACCCGCCAGTCGACGCCGACGATGTCGGCGCCGGCCTGGCCCATCAGGCCGAGCAGCTCGCCGGTGCCGACGCCGAAGTGGATCCGCGGCACGCCGTACCCGGCGACGGCGTCGAAGACCTTGGTGCTGGACGGCATCACCGAGCGGCGGTAGTCGTCCGGCGCGAGGGCGCCGACCCAGGAGTCGAACAGCTGGACCGCGGAGGCGCCGGCCTCGATCTGCACCTTGAGGAAGGCCGAGGTGATGTCCGCGAGCCGGTCCACCAGGGCGGCCCACAGCTCGGGCTGCCCGTACATCATGGCCTTGGTGTTCTCGTGGTTCTTGGACGGGCCGCCCTCGATCAGGTAGCTGGCCAGCGTGTACGGCGCGCCGGCGAAGCCGATCAGCGGGGTCTCGCCGAGCTCGTCCACCAGCAGGCCGACGGCCTCGGTGATGTAGGGGACGTCGTCGGGCTCCAGCGGGCGCAGCCGCTTCAGGTCCTCGGCGGTGCGGATCGGGTCGGCGATGACCGGGCCGATGCCGGGCTTGATGTCGACGTCGATGCCGACGGCCTTGAGCGGCACCACGATGTCGCTGAAGAAGATCGCGGCGTCCACCTTGTGCCGGCGCACCGGCTGGAGGGTGATCTCCTTGACCAGCTCGGGCCGCATGCAGGACTCCAGCATGGGGATGCCCTCGCGGACCTTCAGGTACTCGGGCAGCGAGCGGCCGGCCTGGCGCATGAACCACACCGGGGTGTGCGGCACGGGCTCGTGCCGGCAGGCGCGCAGGAACGCCGAGTCGTGCGCGGCGCCGCGGCGCCCGGGGGTGGTCGGGCCGTCGTGGGTGGCCGCCGTGCTGTCTGCCGTAGTCTCGCTCACCGTCAAATCTTCGCACGCGTGCCGGGCCCGGTTTCCCGGCCGGTCTCGTCGGTTCCTCCAAGATCTGTCCGGGTTTGCCGTTCCGGCACGCCGCTGGGAGAGAAGTTGCGGCGATAACCCCGTTCTTCGACCTAGTCTTCGGGACATGGCAGCGGTCGGAGGGCACCCCGCACAGGGTGGCGGAGCAGGTGGCGGAGCGGGTCGCGAGGGGGCGCCGAGCGAGTTCCGGGCGGCCGTGGCGGCCCTGGACGGGGCCCGGTTGCGGCCCGAGGTGCAGCTCTCCCCCGCGCCCGCGCCGCGCCGGCTCGCCCCGTACTCGTTCGCGGTGACCGCCTCGGTCGAGGTGGACGGCGAGGAGCTGGCGGACGGCCGGCTGGTGCTGCTGTACGACCCGGCCGGGCAGGAGGCCTGGAACGGGGAGTTCCGGGTGGTCACGATGACCCGGGCCGAGCTGGAGCCGGAGATGGCCGGGGACCCGATGCTCTCCGAGGTGGGCTGGGCCTGGCTGCTGGACTCCCTGCAGGCGCACGCCGCCGGGTTCGCGGAGCCGTCCGGCACGGTGACGCTGGCCTCCTCCCAGTACTTCGGGGGCCTGGCGGACCGCCCGTCCTCGACGGAGATCGAGATCCGGGCCTCCTGGACCCCGGCCGACGGCCGTTTCGAGCGGCACCTGGCGGCCTGGGGGGACCTGCTGTGCGTCAGCGCCGGCCTGCCGCCGGCCGCGCCGGCTCCGCAGGGTCCCGCCGAGGTTCCTTCACTCGGTGGAGTGGTCCCGATGCCGGCCCGGCGACGCCCGCGGTCGCACTGACGGGTGGTGTGCGGCTCCGGCGGCACCCGGGGGCCGGACGCCACCCCCAGGGCTGACGGAGTGTGACTTCGGACCCGCTCTGCGTCAATTCATCGGTCGATACCGACCGATCGGCACCGAATCTGATCGATTTTGTGCGAATACCAGGCATGTCGCATCAATCATTTGCGCGATTTGTCCGTATTGTTACTCACTAGATCGTGATCTTTCGCTAAAGCCGGGCACGGATGCTGCCGAAGCAGTCTGTGACCCTTTCCCAACGCGGAACACTCCGACCGCCCCCATCGGGGTTCCGTCCGCCACTCCCCGCAGGAGGCCTGGTGTCGGTCCTTCTTGAGCACCCCGCAAACGTGGTCGCCTACCGGCCGACCAAGCCCACCGCCATGGTGGTCATCGCCGATCCCCGTGTCCGAAACACCGTCACCCGCCACCTGTGGGCCCTCGGTGTCCGGGACGTGATCGAGGTGTCCTCCATCGCCGAGGCCCGCCCACGGGTCTCCACCCCCCGCGACATCTGCGTCGCCGACGTCCACCTCCCGGACGGCTCCGGGCTGACCATCCTCGCCGAGACCCGCGCCGCGGGCTGGCCCAACGGCCTGGCGCTGTCCGCCGCCGACGACATCGGCGCGGTCCGCAGCGCGCTGGCCGGCGGCGTCAAGGGATACGTGGTGACCGGCACCCGGACGAACGTCGCGATGCCGGGCCGCCCCGGGATGCCGCTCGGCGCCGCCGGGCTGGCCGGCCGGATGCGCCGCCCCGGGATGCCGGGCATGCCGGGCGCGGCCGGAGCGCCGGGCGCCCCCGGAGCCCCTGGTGCGCCCGGCGCGCAGCAGGCCGCCTACCGCGAGCTTTCCGGCCGCGAGGTCGAGGTGCTGCGGCTGGTCGCCGAGGGCCAGTCCAACAAGGCGATCGGCGTGGCGATGGGCCTGTCGGCGCTCACCGTGAAGAGCCACCTCGCCCGGATCGCCCGCAAGCTGGGCACCGGCGACCGCGCCGGCATGGTCGCGGTCGCGCTGCGCACCGGCATCATCCACTGAGCCGGACGCTCCGGACCGCTGCGGCGGCCGAGGAGGAACGTTTCCTCCTCGGCCGCCGCGGCGCTGTTCCGGGGCCCGCCGTCGAACTCCCGTCGTCAACCTCCCGCCGCCGAACTCCCGTCACCCCCGGAGGGCCCGCGACGGGCGAACCGCGCCCTGGAGCGGGGCGGGCCGCCCCCGGGCGATCAACAGTCTGACCAGTCCGACAACACTCCCGGCCGCGAGGACCGTCGTACCCTTGGGGGGTGACCGACGCCGTAGCAGCCATCCCAGAAGAAGCAGCCCCGGTCCCGCTCCTTGAGCCGAGGGAGGGGATCCCGCCCGTCGTGGCGGACGAACAGGCGCTGGGCGCCGTCGTCGCCGCCTTCGCCGCGGGCACCGGACCGGTGGCCGTCGATGCCGAACGGGCCTCCGGCTACCGCTACGGGCAGCGCGCCTACCTCATCCAGCTGCGCCGCGCGGGTTCCGGCTCCGCCCTGATCGACCCGATCGCCTGCCCGGACCTCAGTGCGCTCGGCAAGGCCGTCGAGGACGCCGAGTGGGTCGTCCACGCGGCCAGCCAGGACCTGCCCTGCCTGTCCGACGTCGGCATGAGACCCCAGCGCCTGTTCGACACCGAGCTGGCCGGGCGGATCGCCGGCTTCGCCCGGGTCGGCCTCGGGCCGATGACCGAGAACGTGCTCGGGCTGAGCCTGTCCAAGGAGCACTCCGCGGTCGACTGGTCCACCCGCCCGCTGCCCGAGCCGTGGCTGCGCTACGCCGCTCTGGACGTCGAGGTGCTGGTCGAGCTGCGCGACGCACTCGAACAGGAGCTGGACGCCCAGGGCAAGCTCGGCTGGGCGATGGAGGAGTTCGCCTCGATCGCCGCCGCGCCCCGCCCGGGCCCGCGCAACGACCCGTGGCGCCGCACCTCGCAGCTGCACAAGATCCGCCGCCGCCGTCAGCTGGCCGTGGTGCGCGAGCTGTGGCTGGTCCGCGACCGGATGGCGCAGGACCGCGACGTCTCCCCCGGCCGGGTGCTCGCCGACGCGGCGATCGTCAACGCCGCGCTGGCCATGCCGCTGAACATCGCCGCCCTGCAGGCCGTCCAGGGCTTCGGCCCGCGGGTGCACCGGCGCCAGCTGGAGCAGTGGCTGGCGGCCGTGCAGCGCGCCCGGGAGATCCCGGAGAACATGCTGCCGCCGGCCACCGCGCCGCACGACGGACCGCCGCCGCCGCGGGCCTGGGCCGAGAAGGACCCGGTGGCCGCCGCCCGGCTGTCCGGCGCGCGCGCCGCGATCAGCGAGCTGGCCGAGCGGTACCACGTGCCGGCCGAGAACCTGATGACCCCGGACACCGTCCGCCGGGTCTGCTGGCACCCGCCGACCGAGCCGGGCCCCGAGGCCGTGGCCGCCGCGCTGCGCGGGTTCGGCGCCCGGCAGTGGCAGGTGGACCTGGTGGCGCCGGCGGTGGCCGCCGCGTTCGCCGCGGCCGCGGCCCAGGACTGATCACGCTCCAGGACCGATCACGGCAACACGTGGAAGGGGATGTCATCCGTACGGGTGACATCCCCTTCGTCGTACCCGTCCGTCGCGCCCGCCCGTCGTACCCGTTCGTCGCACCGTTCGCCGCGCCCGGGAACGACGCTCCTGGTCGGACGGGCCGGGGAACGTGTCGGGGGACACATGGTCGGATCCCTCCGAGGGGCCTGGGCAGGTTGGTTACCGGCGGGTAGCATGGCGGTGATGCGGCGCCGCTCGGGTCTTCGACGGCGGCAGCCCGCCCAATCGTCATGTTGGTCCCTGGGAGGAGAGCCCCCGTGCCTCGTACCGCGAGGGACGTCGTCTTCGTCGATGGCGTCCGCACCCCGTTCGGCAAGGCAGGCCCGAAGGGCATCTACCACGAGACGCGCGCCGACGACCTCGTCGTCAAGTGCATCCGGGAGCTCGTGCGCCGTAACCCGAACCTGCCCGTCGAGCGCATCGACGAGGTCGCCGTCGCGGCCACCACGCAGATCGGCGACCAGGGCCTGACCATCGGGCGCACCGCCGCCCTGCTGTCCGGCCTGCCGAAGTCCGTCCCCGGCTACGCGATCGACCGCATGTGCGCCGGCGCGCTGACCGCCGTGACCACCACCGCCGGCGGCATCGCCTTCGGCGCGTACGACGTGGTCGTGGCCGGCGGTGTCGAGCACATGGGCCGCCACCCGATGGGCGAGGGCGTCGACCCGAACCCGCGCTTCGTCTCCGAGAAGCTGGTCGACGAGTCCGCCCTGTTCATGGGCATGACCGCGGAGAACCTGCACGACCGGTTCCCGCACCTGACCAAGGAGCGCTGCGACGCCTACGCCGTGCGCTCCCAGGAGAAGGCCGCCAAGGCGTACGCCAACGGCGACATCCAGCCCGACCTGGTGCCGATCTCGATCCGCAACACCAACCCCGAGGTCGGCGAGACCGGCTGGGGCCTGGCCACCGTGGACGAGCCGCTGCGCCCGGGCACCACGATGGAGTCGCTGGCCAGCCTGAAGACCCCGTTCCGCCCGCACGGCAACATCACCGCGGGCAACTCGGCCGGTCTGAACGACGGCGCCACCGCCTCGCTGCTGGCTGCCGAGGACGTCGCCGAGGAGCTCGGCCTCCCGGTCAAGATGCGCCTGGTCTCCTTCGCCTTCGCGGGCGTCGAGCCCGAGGTCATGGGCATCGGCCCGGTGCCGGCCACCGAGAAGGCGCTGGCCAAGGCCGGTCTGACCATCGACGACATCCAGGCCTTCGAGATCAACGAGGCCTTCGCCGTCCAGGTCCTGTCCTTCCTGGACCACTACGGCATCGCGGACGACGACGAGCGGGTCAACCCGTACGGCGGCGCGATCGCCTTCGGCCACCCGCTGGCCTCCTCCGGCGTGCGCCTGATGAACCAGCTGGCCCGCCGCTTCGAGCAGCGCCCGGACGTCCGCTACGGCCTCACCACGATGTGCATCGGCTTCGGCATGGGCGGCACCATCATCTGGGAGAACCCCCACTGGAGCGGAGCGACCCAGAACACCGAGCTCGAGGGTGGTAAGTGACCATGACGAACACCACCGAGCTGCTGACCCGCGGCGCCGAGCTCTTCCCGGGCGAGGTCGTCACGACCGCGCACGTCCGCCACCTCGACCTGCCGCTGCAGGCCGGCCGGCTGGCCCTGATCACCCTGGACAACGGCTTCGACCACACCAAGCCGACCACCTTCGGCCCGGGCTCGCTGCTCAAGCTGAACGAGGCGCTGGACCAGGTCGCGGCCGAGGCCGCCGAGGGCACGATCGTCGGTGCCGCGATCACCGGCAAGCCGTTCATCTTCGCGGTCGGCGCCGACCTCAAGGGCGTCGAGCTGCTCAAGGAGCACGCGGACGCGCTGGCCATCGGCAAGGGCGGCCACGACGTCTTCCAGCGGATCGCCACGCTGCCCGTCCCCACCTTCGCCTTCTACAACGGCGCGGCGATGGGCGGCGGCGTCGAGGTCGGCCTGCACTGCGACTACCGCACGGTGTCGGCGGGCGTCCCGGCCTTCTCGCTGCCCGAGGTCTTCCTCGGCCTCGTCCCCGGCTGGGGCGGCTGCACCATCCTGCCGAACCTGGTGGGTGCCGGTAAGGCCGTCAAGGTCATCGTCGAGAACTCGATGAACCAGAACAAGCAGCTCAAGGGCAAGGACGTGTTCGAGCTGGGGATCGCCGACGCGATCTTCGAGCCGGCCGACTTCCTGGAGCAGTCGCTGCTCTGGGCCGCCAAGGTCGTCAAGGGCGACGTCGTCGTCGAGCGCGAGGCGATCGACCGCGGCAAGGCCTGGGACGACGCCGTCCTCTGGGGCCGCATGGTCGCCGACGCCAAGGTGCACGGCGCCGCTCCGGCCGCCTACAGGGCGCTGGACATCATCGCCGCCGCCAAGGACTTCGACCTCGCGGACAAGGCCAGCCTGCAGGCCGGCTTCGACGCCGAGGACGCGGCCCTGGCCGACCTCATCATGAGCGGCGAGCTGCGCAGCGGCATCTACGCCTTCAACCTGGTGCAGCGCCGGGCCAAGCGCCCGGTCGGCGCGCCGGACAAGTCGCTGGCCCGCCCGGTCACCAAGGTCGGCGTCGTCGGCGCCGGTCTGATGGCCTCGCAGCTGGCGCTGCTGTTCGCCCGCCGTCTGGAGGTGCCGGTGGTCCTCACCGACATCGACCAGGCGCGCGTGGACAAGGGCGTCGGCTACGTCCACGCCGAGATCGACAAGCTGCTCGGCAAGGGCCGGATCGGCCAGGACAAGGCCAACCGGCTCAAGGGCCTGGTCTCCGGCACGCTGGACAAGGCCGCCGCCTTCGGCGACGCGGACTTCGTGATCGAGGCCGTGTTCGAGGAGATGGGCGTCAAGCAGGCCGTCTTCGCGGACCTGGAGAACGTGGTCTCGCCGACCTGCGTGCTGGCGACCAACACCTCCTCGCTGTCGGTCACCGAGATGGCCTCGAAGCTGAAGCACCCCGAGCGGGTCGTCGGCTTCCACTTCTTCAACCCGGTCGCGATCCTGCCGCTGCTGGAGATCGTCCGCGGCGACTCGACGGACGACGCCTCGCTGGCCACCGCCTTCGCGGTGTCCAAGAAGCTGAAGAAGACCTCGGTGCTCTGCAAGGACCGCCCCGCGTTCGTGGTGAACCGGATCCTGACCCGCTTCATGGGCGAGATCCAGGGCATCATCGACGAGGGCACCCCGATCGCCGACGTCGAGAAGGCCGTCGAGCCGCTCGGCCTGCCGATGTCCCCGATCGTGCTGCTGGAGCTGGTCGGCCCGGCCATCGCCCTGCACGTCTCGGAGACCCTGCACGGCGCCTTCCCGGAGCGGTTCACCGTCTCCGAGAACCTCGCCAAGGTGGTCAAGGCCGGCAAGCGCGGCTTCTACACCTGGACGGACGGCCAACAGGTCCTCGACCCCGAGGTGCTGGAGCTGCTGACCTTCGGCGACTCGGTGCTCACCGGGGAGCAGGTCCGCGCCCGCGCCCTGGAGGCCGTGGCGCAGGAGATCGGCCTGATGCTGGAGGAGGGTGTCGTCGCCGAGGCGCAGGACATCGACCTCTGCATGATCACCGGTGCCGGCTGGCCCTTCCACCTGGGCGGGATCACCCCGTACCTGGACCGTGAGGGCGTCTCGGAGCGGGTGAACGGCAAGGCCTTCCTCGCCCCCGGCGTGGCCTCGGTGCCCGCGTAACGCAGCACCCGAACACGGAGCCCCGGTGACCGCCTGGTCACCGGGGCTCCTCCGTGTGTACGGGGCTGCCGCCCGGACGCGGCGTGTACGGCGTTTCCGCCAGGAGTTCGTGTGTACGGCGTTGCCGCGAGGAATCCGGGTACGGGCCGCCTCAGTGCTTGAGGCGGTACACCACGGTGTCGGCGAAGACGCCGACCATCTCGTAGTGGGTGTCCAGCAGGTTCTCGATCCGGGGGACCATGACCGGCTGGTACGGGGCGATGCCGGAGTCGTCGACCACGACCTCGGGCAGGCCGTTGGCCAGCTCCTTGTCGAAGGTCTGCCAGGCGTTGGAGACGCTGAACTGCTCGCCGACGTTCTGGTTGCCGTCCTTGCCGCCGCTGTAGTTGGTGAGGAAGCCGGCGGTCAGGTAGCGGGTGGCGGGCTTGCGGTCGGCCAGCCAGTACAGCTCGGGGTGCATGCCCCAGACCAGCACGGTGTCCTTGGGGGTGGTCTGGGCGGCGACGGCGGTGGCGACCTCGGTGGTGCGGTTGAGCCGCTCCCCCGGCCAGGCCAGCGCCAGGCTCCAGAACACCGTGGCGGCGGCCGTGGTGTACAGCAGGACGGGCTTCCAGCGGATCGCCGAGGTGGCGACCGCCCCGGTGCCCAGCAGCACCAGCGGCGGGATCAGCTGGAGGTAGTAGTGGCCGAAGAAGTGGAAGCCCACGCTGACCGCGACGACCGAGGAGAGCAGCCAGACCCACAGGTCCGTGGTCGAGCCGTGCTCCTCGCCGGCCACCGGCAGCGGGCGGTGGCGGTGCTTGAGCCAGAGCCGGCGTCCGACCGGGAGCAGGAAGCCCAGGCCGGCCGCGGCCAGGATGGCCGAGTTGCCGAAGGCCCGGCCGAGCATCTGGAGCCAGGCGCCGCCGAAGGAGGCGTAGTCGCCGCTGCCGGTGACCACCCAGAAGAGGAAGCCCTTGGGCTTGGTGAGGATCACCGCGACCAGCGCTATCGGCAGGGTGAAGCCGAACCCGATCTTGAACAGCGCGGGCGGCCAGCGCACCCCGCGCCGGCGGGCGTCCTGGAACAGCATCCAGAGCACCGGCAGCAGCACCGCGCCGCCGGTCTGCTTGGTCAGTGAGCAGAGGGCGACCGCGATGCCCGCGGCCAGCCAGCGGCGCCGTTCGGCGTACCGGAAGGCGGCCACCATGGCGGGCAGCATGAAGACCTCGAAGGTCGCCGCCTGGGTGTCCTCCGGGGAGAGCCCGATGGAGACCAGCAGGTAGAGCAGTCCGGCCCCGGCCCCGGCCCGGTTGCCCCAGCGGCCGCGGGCGATCGAGGCCAGCAGGATCGCGGTGACCAGGTGGGCCACCACCGCCAGGGTGCGCAGCGGCCAGAGCGAGGCGGAGCCGAAGACCGCGAAGCAGGCCTGGTAGAGCCAGGGCAGCAGCGGTGGTTTGCGGTCCACCACGGTGTCGTACAGCACCCCGCCGTCCGCCAGCATCCGGGCCTGGGTGGCCAGGAAGCCCTCGTCCGGGCTCCAGACGGGCCGGGCGAAGGAGGGGATGTGGGTGAGCAGCGCGACCAGCGCGAGCACCGGCACCAGCCTGGTCCAGTACCCGGTGAGAACACGGGTACGGACGCGCTCGGGCAGGCGCTCGGCCAGTCCGGTGAGGCGGAGGCGGGTGGGGGTCGGCACGGGTGACAACCTACCGGGCGGGATCGGCGCCGGTGGCGCCGGTCCCGCCTTTCAGTGCGATTGTCAGCTTGTTCCGTGACGAACTGTTACGGAGTTACGACAAACGGTCGTCTGCGGAACGGGTGACCGCTCCCCCGGACGGCCTCCGGTCAGGCCTTGACCGGCGCCGCGTCCAGCTTGGCGACCAGAGCCGTCACCTTTCGGGCGATGTCCGGGGCGTTCAGGCCGATCTCGGCCAGGATCTCGGCCCGGCTGGCGTGGTCCAGGAACTCCTGCGGGATGCCGAAGTCGCGCACCGGCAGGTCCACGTCCGCGTCCCGCAGCGCCTGCGCCACGGCGGCGCCGACGCCGCCCACCCGGCCGTTGTCCTCGATCGTGACGACCACCCGGTGCTCGGCGGCCAGGCCCGGCAGGGCCGCGTCCACCGGCTTGACCCAGCGCGGGTCCACCACGGTGGCGGTGACGCCCTGGGCGGCCAGCACGTCGGCGACCTCCAGGCTGGTGGGGGCCATCGCGCCGACCGAGACGATCAGCACGTCGGCGCGGTGGGCGCCGGAGGGCTCCTCGGCGGCGCGCAGCACGTCCATGCCGCCGATCCGGCCGACCGCGGGGACGGCCGGGCCGACCGTGCCCTTGGAGTAGCGGACCACGGTCGGGGCGTCCTTGACCTCGACGGCCTCGCGCAGCTGCGCGCGGACCTGGTCGGCGTCGCGCGGGGCGGCCAGCCGCAGGGTCGGGATGATCTGCAGCATCGACATGTCCCACATGCCGTTGTGCGAGGCACCGTCGTCGCCGGTGACGCCGGCCCGGTCCAGGACGAAGGTGACGCCCAGCTTGTGCAGGGCGACGTCCATCAGGACCTGGTCGAAGGCCCGGTTGAGGAAGGTCGCGTAGACCGCGAACACCGGGTGCAGGCCGTTGGTGGCCAGGCCGGCGGCGCTGGTGACGGCGTGCTGCTCGGCGATGCCGACATCGAAGATCCGGTCCGGGAAGGCCTCGGCGAACGGGGCCAGGCCCACCGGGTGGAGCATCGCGGCGGTGATGCCGACGATGTCCTCGCGCTCGTGGCCGAGCGCGACCATCTCCTCGGCGAAGACCGAGGTCCAGCTCCGGCCGCCGCCGCTCGTGATCGGCAGGCCGGTCTCCGGGTGGATCTTGCCGACCGCGTGGAAGCGGTCCTCGTCGTTGTTCTCGGCGGCGTGGTAGCCGCGGCCCTTCTCGGTGAGGCAGTGCACGATCACCGGGCCGCCGAAGCCGCGCGCCTTGGTCAGCGCGGACTCCAGGGCGGCCATGTCGTGGCCGTCGATCGGGCCGATGTACTTGAGGCCGAGGTCCTCGAACATGCCCTGCGGGGCGATGAAGTCCTTGAGGCCCTTCTTGGCGCCGTGCAGCGTCTCGAACAGCTGCTGGCCGACCACCGGGGTGCGCTGGAGCGCGTCCTTGCCCCAGGACAGGAAGCGCTCGTAGCCCTGGGTGGTGCGCAGGGTGGCGAGGTGGTTGGCCAGGCCGCCGATGGTCGGGGAGTACGAGCGCTCGTTGTCGTTCACGACGATGACGAGCGGACGGTCCTTGGCGTCGGCGATGTTGTTGAGCGCCTCCCAGGCCATGCCGCCGGTGAGCGCGCCGTCGCCGATCACCGCGACGACCGGGTCGTTCTTGCCCAGGATCTGGTTGGCCTTGGCCAGGCCGTCGGCGTACGAGAGGACCGTGGAGGCGTGCGAGTTCTCGATCACGTCGTGCTCGGACTCGGCCCGGGACGGGTAGCCGGACAGGCCGCCCTTCATCCGCAGCCGGGAGAAGTCCTGGCGGCCGGTGAGCAGCTTGTGGACGTAGCTCTGGTGGCCGGTGTCGAAGAGGATGCGGTCGCGCGGGGAGTCGAAGACCCGGTGCAGCGCGATGGTGAGCTCCACCACGCCGAGGTTGGGCCCGAGGTGGCCACCCGTCTTGGAGACCTCGGTCACCAGGAAGGTCCGGATCTCCTGGGCCAGTGCGGCCAGCTGTCCGGGCGTGAGCCGGTCGAGATCGCGCGGTCCCCGAATGCGGGTCAGCAGGGCCACCCGTTCCTCCTCGTTCAGTGTTCGCGGACCACGGACGGTCCGACGGGCGTCGCTGCCCGGCCCGGCGGCAGTCCGACGGTCCGGCCGGTGGCGACCGGTCGAGTCTAATGTCCGCCTGCCGGACACCAAGCGGCGCGCCCGGTGCCACCGTTCGGTTACCGCCATTCCGGGAGGTCGGGCCGGGAAGCCGGGTCACCTCAGGTTGACGTACAGGCGTTTGAATACGCGGGCGGGCCGGACGGCGGTGTCAGGCGCGGCCCAGCGCGCCCGACTCCCCCATCTCGCTCATCACCAGGGCCAGCGCGCCGAGCACCTCGGCCCGGCCGCCGAGGGTGCCGGGGACGACCGAGAGCTGACGGGCCGCGCTCGGGATCGCGTACCGGGCCACCGAGTCCCGGATCGGGGCGAGCACCAGCTCACCGGCCTCGGCGAGGTCCCCGCCGAGGATCACCCGGCGGGGGTTCAGCAGGTTGCAGAGGGTGGCGACGCCGGTGCCGATCTGCCGGCCCGCGTCGGCGATCACCCGGCGGCAGCCGAGGTCGCCCTGCTGGGCCAGCTCGACCACCCGGGGCAGGCTGAGGTCCTGGCCGAGGGTGGGGGCGAGCAGCGAGAGCAGGTAGCGGGAACCGACGAAGGTCTCCAGGCAGCCACGGTTGCCGCAGCGGCAGACCGGCCCCGCCTCGTCCAGGGTGATGTGCCCGATCTCACCCGCGGTACCGCCCGGGCCGCGGTAGATCTGGCCGTTCACCACCAGCCCGGCGCCGACCCCGCTGGCGACCTTGATGTAGGCGAGGTCGCTCAGCCCGCGGCCGGCGCCCCAGACCAGCTCGCCGAGCGCGCCCAGGTTGGCGTCGTTGTCCACGTGCACCGGCATGCCGAGCCGCTCGGCCAGCTCCCGGCCCGGGGCGATGCCCGTCCAGCCGGGCAGGATCGCGGTGGAGCCGAGCGCGCCGGTCTCCACGTCGATCGGGCCGGGCACGCCGAGGCCGACGCCGATCACCTTGTCGGAACGGAAGCCCGCCTGCGTCAGCAGCCGTTCGACCATCGCCTCGGCGCGGTCGAAGCCCTGCTGGGCGGAGACGTCGACGTCGATCGGGGCGCTCTCCTCGGCCAGCACCCGGTGGGCCAGGTTGCCGACCGCGACGCGCAGGTGGGTGTGGCCGAAGTCGATGCCGACCACGATGCCGGCGTCCCCGCTGAGCGAGACGCTGCGGGCGCGGCGGCCGCCGGAGGAGGTGTCGGCGACCACGACGGTGCCGCTCTCCTTCAACTCCCGCACGATGTTGGACACGGTGGCCGCGGACAGTCCGGTGCCGCGGGCGATCTCGGCCTGGGTCAGCGAGCCGGCCATCCGCACCGCGCGGAGCACCCGTTCCAGGTTCGCCCGGTGCAGCGACGACTGCGAGCCCGGTGTGTCCGTCGACATGATCCACCCTCCCAGGGCGGGGACCCCTCCGCCGGGCGTCCCCTTCAACTCCTGAAGGGTACGGCCCGGGGGCCCGGGCGGGGATCCCGGCTGCGGCGGGCGGGCGCGCCAGGGGGCGCGGACGGCGGCCGCCCGGCGCGGGCCGGCGAGCGGGGGCGCGGGCGTGGGGGCGGGGTGATCGGGGGGTGAAGGTGTTGCGCGGCCCGGGCCTGCGGGGACGGGGAACCGCTGTCCTGGCGACGGCCGAAAACCACGCACCACTAACATGGTGCCACTTCTCACCCGTCCCATCGGGGCCGTGGACGGCACCGCCAGGGGGACGCATCCAGACATGACGGGGAATCAGATGGCAGGGGATCACCCTACGCCGGGTGCAGGCGAAACGCCCGGCAGCGGTCCGCAGGACAACCGGGGCGTCTCGTTCGGGCGCCCGCCGGGCGGCGGTGTCGATCCGGCCGCCGTCGCGGACCAGATGACGCAGCTCGACGGCGCCGCCGTCCCGGGGCAGGTCACCCCGGGCCCGGTCGCGCCCGCGGGCCCGCCGCCCGGCCAGCCGCCGGCACCGCCCGTGCAGCCGCCCGCGCAGCCGTCGGTCGGCAGCCCGGAGTACGCGGCGTACGCGCCGACCGCGCCCGGGTTCCCCAGCCAGGCCCCGCCGCCGCCCGGTGCCGCGCCGGTCGGCCCGTACGACCCGGTCCCCGGTGCCCCGTACGGCGCCCCGGACGCCGGGCAGGCCTACAACCCGGGCGGCTACAACTACCCGCAGCAGCCCGGGTACGGCTACCCCGTCGCGCCGGTCGCGCCCAAGCAGCGCAACCCGGTGATGCTGTGGGGCGGGATCATCGGCGGTGTGCTGGCGATCTCGATCGTGGTCGCCCTGGTCGTCCTGCTCAAGGACCCCAAGCCCGCCCCCGACCCGGGCCCGGACCCGGTCAGCACCGGCACCACCGACAACGGCGGGACCAGCAGCGGCCCCACCCCCGGCCCCGCTCCCAAGGGCGCCACCTTCAACGTCGCCTGGAGCGCCCCCAAGCCGGCCAACGCGGACAGCTCGAACCAGATGCTCGGCGTCTGGGGCACCGACAAGCTCGCGGTGCGCGTCGACAGCTCCGGGATCAGGGCCTTCAACCTGACCGACGGCAAGGAGGCGTGGACCATCGCCGCCCCGGCCGGCAGCAAGGAGCTGTGCACCGCCTCGTACGCCGCCAACTCCAAGGGCGTCGCCGCCGTCTCCTTCAACACCGGTGACAGCGACTGCTCCACCGTCGGCGCCATCGACCTGACCCAGGGCAAGCTGCTCTGGAGCGTCAAGGTCTCGGCCGACCGGATGTCCTCGCCGACCCTCAGCGTCACCGAGAACGTCGTCGCCGTCGGCGGCAACGCCGTCGCCGCCCTGAACATCGCCAACGGCCAGCCCGCCTGGCAGTACCAGCCGCGCGACAAGGACTGCGTCCTGCGCGGCAAGGCGGCCGGCGCCCAGATCGCGGTCAGCGACCGCTGCTACGGCACCAGCGGCCCGAAGTCGCAGCTGGTCATCGTCAACGCCGAGACCGGCAAGCCGGCCAGCACCCCGATCACCCTCACCGGCAACATCGAGGAGGTCGACTCGGTCGTCCAGGACAAGCCGCTGGTGCTGCTGATGGGCAACGGCCCGCAGGGCGACTACGTCCTGCCGTTCGACAAGGACAACAAGCCGGGCACCCAGATGTCCGTCAAGGAGCCCGGCGCGGACAGCCTGCGCCTCTCCGGCCAGAACGAGGCCCTCACCCGCAACGTGGTCAGCGGCACCACGCTGTACGTCCAGGTCAGCGGCGGCAAGCCGGGCATCAACGCCTACGACCTGAACACCGGCAAGCGGCTGTGGTCGGCCAACTCCGGTTCGACGAGCAACGACATGCGCCTGGTGGCCGGGACCGACAAGGACGGCAAGGTCCGCGCGATCGTCGACCAGGGCTACAACAAGCCGGCCCGGCTGGTGACGCTCTCGCCCACCGACGGCTCGATGTCCGACCTCGGCACCATGACGATGCCGAGCAGCATGGGCATCGGCAGCAGCACCTCCGAGTACCTGGTCTCGGACGACGGCGCCGCCGTCTACGCGTTCCGCCGCTACAGCGCCAGCGACGGTCCGCTGACCAAGTGGAAGAAGTGACGCCGGGGCGCCTCCGGGGCTGATCCCGGGGGCGTGGCCCCTCGTCGCGGGCCGCGCGGCGACCGACACGGGCGGGGCGGGCACGGGCTGATCGCCCGGGCCCGCCCCGCCTGTGATTTTTCGGCCGCCCCGTCCGTTGGACGTGCGAGGATTCGGACCATCAGTCTGACAAAGGAGTGCAGCGAGTGCCCGGCACAAACCTGACCCGTGAGGAGGCCCGCACCCGGGCCGACCTCCTCCACGTGGACGCGTACGACATCGAGCTCGACCTCGGTTCGGCCCGCGAGGGCGGTACCTTCCGGTCCACCACCGTGGTCCGGTTCACCGCCACCACCCCGGGGGCGGAGACCTTCATCGACCTGGTCGCCCCGAGCGTCGAGGAGATCACCCTCAACGGCGTGCGGCTCGACCCGGCGACCTTCGCCGACAGCCGCATCCCGCTGCCGGGCCTCGCCGCCGAGAACGAGCTGCGGGTCGTCGCGAACTGCGAGTACACCAACACCGGTGAGGGCCTGCACCGGTTCGTCGACCCGGTCGACGGCGAGACCTACCTGTACACCCAGTTCGAGGTGCCGGACGCCCGCCGGGTCTTCGCCAACTTCGAGCAGCCCGACCTGAAGGCCGCGTTCGCGTTCACCGTGACCGTGCCGGAGGGCTGGGTCGTGGTCTCCAACTCGCCGACCCCGGAGCCGGTCGGCGAGGGCGACACCCGGGTCTGGACGTTCGAGCCCACCGGCCGGATCTCCACCTACATCACCGCGCTCGTCGCCGGCCCGTACGTCGGGGTCTTCGACACCTACGAGAACGGCGAGCAGAAGGTGCCGCTGGGCGTCTACTGCCGGCCCTCGCTGCGCGAGTTCCTGGACCCGGAGGCCGTCTTCGAGGTCACCAAGCAGGGCTTCGACTACTTCCAGGAGAAGTTCGACTTCCCGTACCCGTTCGCCAAGTACGACCAGCTCTTCGTCCCGGAGTTCAACGCCGGCGCGATGGAGAACGCGGGCGCCGTCACCCTGCGCGACCAGTACGTGTTCCGCTCCAAGGTCACCGACGCCGCGTACGAGGCCCGGGCCGCGACGATCCTGCACGAGCTCGCCCACATGTGGTTCGGCGACCTCGTCACCATGGAGTGGTGGAACGACCTCTGGCTCAACGAGTCCTTCGCGACCTACGCCGAGGCGGTCTGCCAGGCCGAGGCCCCGGGCTCCAAGTGGCCGCACTCCTGGACCACCTTCGCCAACCAGATGAAGACCTGGGCGTACCGGCAGGACCAGCTGCCGTCCACCCACCCGATCATGGCGGACATCAACGACCTGGAGGACGTCCAGGTCAACTTCGACGGCATCACCTACGCCAAGGGCGCCTCGGTGCTCAAGCAGCTGGTGGCGTACGTCGGCCAGGACGCCTTCTTCCAGGGCGTGCAGGCGTACTTCAAGCGCCACGCCTGGGGCAACACCCGGCTCAGCGACCTGCTCGGCGCCCTGGAGGAGGCCAGCGGCCGCGACCTCAAGGCCTGGTCCAAGGCCTGGCTGGAGACCGCCGGCATCAACGTGCTGCGGCCCTCGATCGTGCTCAACACCGACGGCGAGATCGAGTCCTTCGCGGTGCTCCAGGAGGCCCCCGCGCTGCCCGCCGGCGCCAAGGGCGAGGCCGTGCTGCGGCCGCACCGCATCGCGATCGGCCTGTACGAGCTGAACGGCGACGCGCTGGTGCGCACCGACCGGATCGAGCTGGACGTCGACGGCCCGCGCACCGAGGTGCCCGAGCTGGTCGGCCGGCACCGCCCGGCCGTCGTGCTGCTGAACGACGACGACCTCTCGTACGCCAAGATCCGGCTGGACGAGGACTCGCTGGCCGTCGTCACCGAGCACCTCGGCGGCTTCACCGAGTCGCTGCCGCGCGCGCTGTGCTGGGCCTCCGCCTGGGACATGACCCGCGACGGCGAGCTGGCCGCCCGCGACTACCTGGCGCTGGCGCTGTCCGGCATCGGGCGCGAGAGCGACATCGGCGTGGTGCAGTCCGTGCACCGCCAGGTCAAGCTCGCCCTCGACGCCTACACCGACCCGCAGTGGCGCGACCAGGGCCTCGACCGCTGGGCCGCCGCCGCGGAGGAGCACCTGCGCGCCGCCGAGCCCGGCAGCGACCACCAGCTGGCCTGGGCCCGCGCCCTCGCCTCGGTCGCCCGTACCGACGGTCAGCTGGGCCTGCTCGCCGGGCTGCTGGACGGCTCGGTCGAGATCAAGGGCCTCGCGGTGGACACCGAGCTGCGCTGGACCCTGCTGGTGCGCCTCGCCGCCACCGGCCGGGCCGACGAGGCCGCCATCGCCGCCGAGCTGGAGCGGGACAACACCGCGGCCGGCCAGGAGCACGCGGCCACCTGCCGCGCCGCCCGGCCGACCGCCGGGGCCAAGGCGGAGGCCTGGGCGTCGGTGGTGGAGTCCGACAAGCTGACGAACTATGTGCAGGAGGCCGTCATCGCCGGCTTCCAGCAGTCCGACCAGCGCGAGCTGCTCGCGCCGTACGCGGCGAAGTACTTCGCGGCGGTCAAGGGCGTCTGGGAGACCCGCAGCCACGAGATCTCGCAGCAGATCATCGTCGGGCTGTACCCGGCCCTCCAGGTGACGGCCGCGACCCTGGAGGCCACCGACGCGTGGCTGGCCTCGGCCGAGCCGGCCCCGGCGCTGCGGCGCCAGGTCGTCGAGGCCCGGGCGGGCGTCGAGCGCGCGCTCAAGGCCCAGGCGGCCGACCGTGCGGCGGGCGGCCGCTGACGGTCTCCTCGCAACCGCGAAGGGGCGCCGGACGGGATCGTCCGGCGCCCCTTCGGGGTCTTGCGGGCCTTGCGGGTGGTGCGGGTGGTGCGGGCTCTGCAGGTCGTACGGGACCTGCGAGCCCTGCGGGTCGTGCGAGTCCTGGGGACGTCTGCGCGGGTGTTACTTCTTCTTGCCCTTGCCGTAGGGCAGGCCCGCCAGACCGGCGATCACCGCGAAGGCGACCAGTGGGAGAAACACGTACAGGCCGAGGGTCTGGCCCACGCTCAGGCCGGAACCGGGGTCATCACCGTCGTCCCTGGTGAAGGCCATGGCGGGCGACGACAGCAGCATCATCAGCGTGACCGTTGCGGAGACCGCGCCGGCTCGCAAAGCGTTCCTCTTGTCCACGTTTCCAACTTACCCGCCGCTTACGGGGGCGCGCTCGTCGGGGTCGGTCGGGCGGGACGGGAGGACGTGCCTCGGGGCCGACCCGGCGGAACCGCGCGGGGCCAGGAGCCGGGCGAGCAGGCCTGCGGCGGGGGCGGTGGCCAGCCGTTCGAGGGTGACCGGGTCGCCGGAGCCGTCCGCGACCGGCAGGCGCCAGTTCGGGTACTGGTCCCAGGTGCCGGGCAGGTTCTGCGGGCGCGGGTCCCCGACCAGGTCCGGCAGCCAGACCCCGACCAGCTCCGCCGGGGTGGCCCGCAGGAAGCGGTACAGCACCGGCATCGTCAGCGGCTCGCCCTCGGCCAGCAGCCCGAGCCGGCCCAGCTCGGCCCGCCAGTCCGCCAGCTCCGCCGCCGCCTGCCCCTGCTCCTCCCCCAGCGGCCGGGCCAGCAGGCCCAGCCGGTGCCGCAGCTCGACGTGCTCGCCGGAGAGCCGGGCCGCGGTGCTGGGCAGGTCGTGGGTGGTGAGGGTGGCCAGGCAGCCGGACCGCCAGCGGTCCGGGCCGAGGATCGCGCCGTCGCCCCGCCAGTCCCGCTCGAACCAGAGCACGGACGTACCGAGCACCCCGCGCGCCGCCAGCTCCTCCCGCACCCCCGGCTCCACCGTGCCGAGGTCCTCGCCGATCACCGCCGTCCCGGCCCGGTGCGCCTCCAGTGCCAGCACGCCGAGCATCGCCTCGGCGTCGTAGCGCACGTACGCGCCCTCGGTCGGCGGGTGCCCCTGCGGCACCCACCAGAGCCGGAACAGGCCCATCACGTGGTCGATCCGCAGGGCCCCCGCGTGCCGGGCGGTGGCCCGCAGCAGCTCCGCGTACGGGGCGTAGCCGGCCTCGGCGAGCGCGTCCGGGCGCCAGGGCGGCAGGCCCCAGTCCTGGCCGTGGGCGTTGAAGGCGTCCGGCGGGGCGCCGACCGAGATGCCGCCGGCCAGCACGTCCCGCAGCGCCCAGGCGTCCGCGCCGTCCGGGTGGACGCCGACGGCCAGGTCGTGGATCAGGCCGACCGGCATGCCGGCCTCGCGGGCCGCCCGCTGGGCGTGGGCGAGCTGCTGGTCGACCTGCCAGGCGAGCCAGCGGTGGAACTCGACCCGCTCCTCCAGCTCCTTGGCGGCGTGCTCGACCTGTGGGCCGTCCGGGTGACGCAGCCCCTTCGGCCAGTGGTGCCAGTCGGTGCCGTGCTCCTCGGCCAGGGCGTTCCACAGCGCGTGCCGGTACAGCCACTCGCCCTCGCGGAGCCGGTACGCGTCGTACTCGGCCTGCCGCCCGGGGCCGCGCGGCACCTCGTGCAGCAGCTCCAGGGCCTCGCGCTTGAGCAGCCAGACGGCGTCCCGGTCGATCAGGGCGTCGTGGACCAGCACCTCGTCGCGGAGCCGGGCGGCCCGCCGGGTCAGCTCCTCGGCCTGCTCGCGCCCGGCGCCGGTCAGGTAGGCGTACTCGGGGACGGCCTCGATCCGCAGGTGCACCGGGTCGGCGAAGCGGCGCGAGGACGGGCGGTACGGGGACGGGTCGGAGGGGGCGCCGGGCAGGGCCTGGTGCAGCGGGTTGATCTGCACAAAGCCCGCACCGAGGCCGGCCCCCGCCCACCGGGCCAGCTCGACGAGGTCCCCGAGGTCGCCCATGCCCCACGACCGCTCGGAGAGCACGGAGTACAGCTGGGCGAGGAACCCCCAGCTGCGGCCCGGGAGTTGCGGCAGCCGCTCCGGGGCGACCACCAGCGCGGCCCGCGCGGTCCTCGTGCCGGTTTCCGCCGTGAGCACGTGGCGCCCCAGCGGCAGGTCCCCCGGCACCCAGTGCGAGTGCCCCTGCGGCAGCTCCCAACTCCCGCCGTCCTCCAGCTCCACCCGCAACCGGGCGTCCGCCGGCACGTCCAGCGCCGTCCGCCGCCCCTGCCGGACCACCACGCACGGCGGCAGCAACCGGGCCCGCTGCCCGGCCCGGTGACGCTCCAGCGCCTCCCCCACCTCCTGCGGCGACCCGGCCGCCACCCCCATCGCCCCCAGCACCGCCACCAGCGTCCGCGCCCCCACCGCCTGCCCGCCCGGCCCCGGGTACCGGACGTCCACCCCGTACGCCCGCGCCAGCGCCACCAGTTCGGCGGGCGGCGGCGGGGCATCCTGCGCCGGTACCTGCTCGGCTCCGTCACTGTCGTGGTAAGCGGCCACTCGCGGCTCCTGCGATGTCTCGGCAACGCCCGTTCAGGACAGCCACAGTCCTACCCGCGTGACACCACGATCACCCAGCGCGACACGACGCCGGCGGGCGGACCCTCGGGGGGTGGGGGCGGGTCGGCAGGACTTCAGGGCGTCGGTGTGGAAGGTGTCGGCATTCGTCGTGGTCGTGTCGCCGTCCTCCTTGTCCATGGGTGAGGACCTCGCCGTCCGTCAGCTGCTCCGGGTCTGGAGCTGGCCGCGGTGGCAGGCGACGGGGGGTCAGCGCGGGGGCCGACCGTACAGGCTGGGGACGGCCGCCGCCTGGGATGTGCCGTGAAGCCCGGTGCCCGCGGGTGTTTCCGGGCTGGTCCGGCATGCAATGAAACGGCGCAAAACGGTCATAGCACTCGGCGGCGTTGACACCGGATCGGCCAGCTGGTGGGGTTGCGGACGATGTGGTCGTGGCCTGGCGAGGAGGCTCCTGTGCAAGCCCGAGTGTCCGTAGCGGCCGGGCGGCGGCTCAGGTCGCAACTGGAGCAGAGTCCGGCGTTGCGGGAGGTGCTGCAGCACCCCGCGGCGGAGGCGGCGCGGCGGGCCACGGCGCGGACGTGCCGTCAGTTGGCGCCGCGGACGGCGGACCGGCTGATCGCCGATCTCAAGGGCACCGAGCCGCTGTTGGCGTCGGTGCGCGAGGAGCGCGCGGACCGGGCGGACCGGGCCGGGCGGCCGGGGCGGCGGGCGATGCAGATCGCGGCCGGGGTCGCGGCCGCGGCGGTGGTCGGCGGGCTGCTGGCCGGTTCGCTGCCGTCGGCGGCGGCCACGGCCGCCTCGACGGCCTCGGACGTGGTGAGCACCGCGCCGCAGACGCCGCTGGGCAGCGTGACCGACCCGAAGGTGTTCCCGAAGCCGCAGCAGCAGACCGTGGCGGGCAAGCCCGTCGCGGTGCCGTCCGCCGTGACGTTGGTGAGCGCGCCCAAGGCGGACATCGGCGCGGTGCGGGCCGTCCAGGAGGTGCTGGAGGTCGCCGGGGCTGGCGAGGTGACGCCGCGTCCGGACGGCGGGACGCCGGCCGCCGGGACGCTGGTGGTGTACGTCGGCGGGCCCGCCGAGGGCGCCGGCGGCGAGGTGGACCGGGTGCTGCGGCAGCTGTCCGCCGCCGCGGGCGGCAAGGACGGCGCCGGGCCGACGACCGCGGGGATGCCGGCCGGCGGGTACGTGCTGTCGGCCGGTCAGCTGCCCGCCCAGGGCGGCGGGACGTACGGCGCCGTGGTGCTGGCCGGCGTGGACGCCACCGGCACCTTCTACGCCGCGCAGAGCCTGCGTCAGCTGCTCGCCGCCGTACCGGCCGGGCAGGGGCAGGCGCCGGGTGCGGCCGGGCTCGGCCTGCCCGGGATCACGCTGCGGGACTGGCCGACCGGCGCCCCGGTGCGCGGCGTCACGGAGGGCTTCTACGGCACCCCGTGGACCGCGCAGCAGCGGCTGGAGCAGGTCGACTTCCTGGGCCGCTCCAAGCAGAACTTCTACCTCTACGCGCCCGGTGACGACCCGTACCGGCTCTCCCGCTGGCGCACCGCCTACCCCGCGGCCCAGGCCGAGGAGCTGCGCGAACTGGGCTTCCGGGCACGGCAGAACCACGTCACGCTCGGCTACGCGATCGACCCGGGGCAGTCCCTCTGCTTCAGCTCCGGCAAGGACGTGGACGCCCTGGTGAACAAGCTGGACGGGCTGCGCAAGCTCGGCTTCACCGCCTTCCAGCTGCAGTTCCTGGACGTCAGCTACGACGAGTGGCACTGCGGCGACGACCGCGACGAGTACGGCACCGGGCCCGCCGCGGCCGCCAAGGCCCAGGCCGAGCTGGTGAAGAAGGTGCAGGACCGGCTGATCGCGAAGAACCCGGGCCTGGCGCCGCTGTCCGTCGTCCCCACCGAGTACCACCAGCAGGGCTCCACCCCGTACCGCAAGGCGCTGGCGGCGGCCCTGCCGGAGGGCGTGCAGGTGGCCTGGAGCGGGGTCGGGGTGATCCCGGAGAAGATCACCGGCGCCCAGGCCTCGGACACCGCCGGGCTGTACGGGCACCCGCTGCTCACCATGGACAACTACCCGGTCAACGACGCCACCCCGGACCGGCTCTTCCTCGGCGCCTACACCGGGCGCGACCCGGAGGTGGCCACCCGCTCGGCGGCGCTGCTGACCGGCGCGATGCAGCAGCCGGTGGCCTCCCGGATCGCCGTGTCGACGGCCGGCGACTTCGCCTGGAACCCGGCCGGCTACAAGCCGGACGAGTCCTGGCAGGCCGCCGTGCGCTCGCTGGCCGGGCCGACCGGCGCCGCCCCGACGCCCGTCGGGACGGCGCTGTCCGCCGTCACCGCGCTGGCCGGGAACAGCACCTCCTCCCCGCTGTCCAAGCAGGAGTCCGGCTACCTGGCACCGCTGCTGGACCGGTTCTGGGCGGCCGCCGAGCCGACCTCCGGCGCCGCCCCCGACCTCGCCCGGCTGATCGAGGCCGCCGCCCCGCTGCGGGACGCCTTCGCCACCATGGCCACCGCCCAGCAGACCCTGGCCGGCACCCCGGCCACCACCCAGCTGGCCGGCGAGGCCGCGCCCTGGCTGGGCCCGCTGCGCGACTACGGGCTGGCCGGGCAGTCCGCCCTCGACATGCTGCTGGCGCAGCACGGCGGCGACGGCACGGCGGCCTGGAAGGCCCGGGTCGAGCTCAACCGGCTGCGCGAGCAGCTGGACCGGGCCCCGGCCACCGTCGGCGCCGGGGTGCTCGGCCCGTTCCTGGACCGCGCCGTGCGCGCCGCCGACAACTGGTCGGGCGTGGGTGGCGGCGCCGCCACCCCGACCACCACCCTCGGCACCGCCCAGGACCACCTGCCCGCGCTGATGACCGACGGCGTGGCCGACACCTTCTACTGGAGCTCCGCTCCCCCGCAGCCCGGCGACGCCGTCGGCCTGGACCTCGGCGCGGGCCGCCCGGTCAGCGGCGTGACCGTGCTGATGGGCGGCTGGGGCAACGGCCCGGACGCCCGGACCGCCGCCGACGACTACATCCGCGACGGCGTGCTGGAGTACTCCACCGGCGAGGGCGGCTGGAAGCAGCTCGCCACCGTCAAGAACCAGAAGACGGTCAGCGCCCAGCTCCCGCCGGGCACCGTGGTCCGGGCGGTGCGGCTGCGCGCCACCGCCGCGCAGAAGACCGCCGTCGCGGTGCGCGAGTTCACCGTCACCGCCCCGGACGATTCCCCGGCCAGCGTCAGCGGCGGCCCCGACGCGGTGCCCGGCTCCTCCGCCGCCGCCGTGCTGGACGGCAACCCGGACACCGCGTACCGGGCCGCCAAGGCGCCGACCGCGATGGACGAGCCGCTCACCGTCGAGCTCGGCGCGGCCCGCCCGCTGGACCGGCTCACCGTGCTGACCGACCCGGCCGTGCGCGCCACCGCCACCCTCGCGGTGCGCCGGGCCGACGGCACCTGGGCCGACATCGGCACCGTGCAGCCCGGCTACAACGAGCTGTCGGCCGGCGGCCAGCCCGCCGACGCGTTCCGGCTGACCTGGAAGCCCGGCGGCGACCCTCCGGTGGTCAACCAGGTGATCCCCTGGTACGCGGACGCCCCGGCGGCCCGGCTCAGCCTCTCCGACCCGGCCCTGGACGTGGTCACCGGCGCCTCCGCGCCCGTGACCACCCGGGCCACCGTGGAGGCCGGCCGCCCCGAGGGCACCACCGGCGAGCTGCGCACCGAGGTGCCGCCCGCCGCCAAGGGCCTGACCGTGGCCCCGGTCGGCCCGGTGACCGTGCCGCGCGGCGGCCGGGTGGGCGTGCCGCTGCTGGTCAGCGCCACCGCGGAGACGCCGTCCGGGACGTACCGGGTGCCGGTGCAGTTCGTGGCCGGCGGCACCACCGTCCGGCAGGTGCTCCAGGTCCACGTGGTGCCGCCCACCGGCGGCCCGGACCTGGCGCTCGGCGCCAAGGCCACCTCCTCGGGCGACGAGACGGCGAACTTCCCGGCCTCGGCGGTCACCGACGGCGACCCGAAGACCCGCTGGTCCTCCCCGGCCAAGGACGACGCCTGGGTGCGGCTGGAACTGCCGCAGGCGACCAGGCTGGGCTCGGCGGTGCTGCACTGGCAGGCCGCGTACGCCGCCTCGTACAAGATCCAGGTCTCGGCGGACGGGAACACCTGGACCGACGCCGCGACGGTGGACAACGGCAAGGGCGGCGACGAGACGGTGCGCTTCGACGCGCCCAACGTCCGGTACCTCCGGGTGCAGGGCGTGGCGCGGGCGACCAAGTACGGCTACTCGCTGTGGGGCGTCGAGCTGTACGCGGTGACCCCGCCGGCCGCACCGCAGCCCCCGGCCGGCCAGGGCGGCGGCCAGACCGGCCAGCCCGGCGGCGCGCCCGGGACGCCGGCGACACCTCCGGCGGCGGCGGGCGGGTCCGCGCCCAAGCCGTAGCCGTGGCAGTAGCCGTGGTGGCCGTTGCCGGGCCCGGTCACGGGTGGGCGGAAACGCGGCGGGCCGCCGGCCCCCGGTGCGGGGGGCTCGGCGGCCCATGAGGCGCGTACCGACGGTGTGACGGGCGGGCCCTTGTGGAGCTGTGGTCAGGCGGAGAGCGGTTCGGGCTGCTCACCGCGGCGGACGGGGGCGGGGTGGCCCGAGTGGGCCCGGCCGAGCGGGACCGGGTGGACCGGCTGCTCGGTGCGGTCGTGGTGCTCGTACTCGCCCCACTGCGGGGCGCGCAGCTGGTCCGCGCCGCCGTAGGGCTCCAGGTAGGGCCGCCACCGCGGGTCCTTGATCCCGGTGCCGATGATGCGCCAGGCCAGGCCGCTGGGCGGCGCGGGTGGTCGTTTCATCCGCCAGCCGAGCTCGGTGAGGTGGCGGTCGGCCTTGGTGTGGTTGCAGCGGCGGCAGGCCGCCACCACGTTGTCCCACCGGTGCTGGCCACCGCGGCTGCGCGGGATGACGTGGTCGACGCTGGTGGCGGCGGCCCCGCAGTAGACGCAGCGGCCGTGGTCGCGGGCGAACAGCGCCCGGCGGGTGAGCGGGACGGGCCCGCAGAACGGGACCCGGACGAAGCGGGTCAGACGGACGACGGACGGCGCCGGAAGGGCGCTGGTGGCGCTGTGCAGAGTGACTTCCGAGTCCTCCAGGCTGACCGCCTTGTGGTTGAGGACCAGGATGAGTGCGCGGCGCATCGATACGACGCCGAGTGGCTCGTAGGACGCGTTGAGGACCAGGACATGCGGCACGGATGCCTCCTTGGACGCCTGCGGCGCGTGGCTCGCGCCGGGACGAGCGGTTGGATCGCGCCACTCGTGCGCGATCTCCCCCAGTGTCGCCTTACGCCTTTGTACGGCGCCACCACTCCTGTGTAACGGACCTGACGCGAACTCCGGGTGTGGTCTCTGTCATAGCCGGTATGCCCGGGGGAAGGTCGGGTTGCACCCGGGTGGCGGTGCGACGGGTCCCGGTGACTCCGGCGGGTCGCCCGCCGGGGGCACGGTTCGGCCGTCCGGAGCAGCGCCCCTCCTGCCCCGGACGGCCCCGGAGCCCCGGTTCGGGGGGAGCGTACGGGGGCGTTGACGGGGCGTTCGACACGCTCCGTACGCCCTTGGGCACACCCGTGCGGGGTTCCGGCGTGTCCGGGCCAGCCCGCGGCGGCGGATAGGCTGACGCCCACGGTCCGCGGGCCGCTTGCCGGCGGTGCGGGCCCACCACGCACCCCAGCCAGGAAGGTCCGCACGTGTTCAGCTCCGGTGCCACCGGTCCGTCCGACGCGTCCTCGACGCTCGCCAACCCGACCCCGGCCCCCAGCCCCACCGCGCAGCTGCCCGAGCTCGACCTGCGGATCCCGACCAGCGCGCAGGAGGTCTCGGACACCACCCGGCAGGCCGCCAGCTGGTTCGACACCCACTGGCAGGGCTGGGTGGCCTCCGGGCTGCGGATCGTCTTCATCATCGTGCTCGCGCTGGTGCTCCGGGCCGTCGTGCGCAAGCTGATCACCCAGCTGATAGGGCGGATGGCGCGCACCTCCGAGCACCAGGAGGAGAGCCGCCTGGGCGGGCTGCTGGCCAACACCGGGGTGGTGAACACCGAACGGCGCCAGCAGCGCTCGGAGGCGATCGGCTCGGTGCTGCGCAGCGTCGCCTCCTTCAGCATCCTGGGCACGGCGGCGCTGATGGTGCTCTCCGCGCTGGGCGTGAACCTGGCGCCGCTGCTGGCGAGCGCCGGTGTGGCCGGTGTGGCGATCGGTTTCGGCGCCCGGAACCTGGTCACCGACTTCCTCTCCGGGGTCTTCATGATCATGGAGGACCAGTACGGCGTCGGCGACGAGATCGACACCGGTGTCGCCACCGGCACGGTGCTGGAGGTCGGCCTGCGGGTCACCAAGCTGCGCGGCGGGAACGGCGAGATCTGGTACATCCGCAACGGCGAGGTGAAGCGGATCGCCAACATGAGCCAGGGCTGGGCGACCGCCTCGGTGGACGTCCAGGTCGGGTACAAGGAGGACCTGATCCGGGTCGAGGACCTGATCCTGGCGACGGCCGAGGAGATGGCCAAGGAGGCCCCGTACGACGAGCTGATCTGGGCTCCGGTGTCGATCCTGGGCGTGGAGTCGGTCGCCTCGGACTCGGTGGTGCTGCGGGTCGAGGCCAGGACCGCCCCGGGCAAGGCCGCCTCCGTCTCCCGGGCGCTGCGCCAGCGGCTGAAGGCGGCCTTCGACGGGGCCGGGATCAAGGTCAAGGAGGAGGTCGCCGCGGTGGCCGCCGGGGCGACCGGCGTGGTGATCGCCCCCTCCCCGGTCCCGGCCGCCGAACAGGCCGCACCCGCCGACCGGGTGGCCGAGCCCGTTCCGGCCCAGGCCCCGGTCCCGGCGGCGGCCCGGGCGGCGGACGACGCGTCGAAGCCGTAGCGGTTCGGCCGCACGGACACGGACGAAGCCCCGCTCCCACCACGGCGGTTTCCAGGGGTCGTTGCAACATGTGGTCGGTTTGATCAGGCCGCGACGAGTTTATGCAGGCGCTCGGCTGGGGTTTCCCAGCCGAGCGT